>JACPYM010000100.1 GCA_016196035.1 Acidobacteriota bacterium
CGCCGCCGTGACCCGACGCGTCACTCGCCCTTTGCGGATTTGAACGGTTTTGTTTATCACCAGAATTGGTTACACAACTTGCTGATTGCCGCTTCGCTCGGCGGCCATAGATGCTGACCCACAAAATTCGATGGGATCAGTGATTTGAAGCGGTATGAGTCAGTGCCTGCGGCTGAAACTTTTACATATTGAAGGGGTTATACGGTAAAGCCAAAATCCCAGCGACCTTACCGTATGATTTTTCAAAAATAATGACACTACCCCATGCCGCGCAGCATCCTTCTTTGTCGCTGCTGTTCTGTGCGCCACGGCTGGGAAAAGGAAGCTGCGCGCTTTTCTCCTTTGCGGACGTGACGTCCGCGCTCCCAGCCAGGTTTTCTTGCTTGCGATTCGTCAGGGTGTCGGGGCTGATGCGTTACTGTCTTGCGTCGTTTGGCCTGACGGGCGGGTACTCTAACACAGGTGGCCCAAAAGAAAAGAAAAGAGCCGCAGCGATTGCGCACGCGGCTACGGTGCTTGTCTCGGTTACTCGTCATAGCGGCTGCAATAAAGCTTGCCGTCATAATCAATCAAGCCAAGTCTGAAGCGATCCAGAAATCCCAACCGGCCGAGCACGTTGCGATTGATGTATTCATCCGCGGGAAAACAAACGCCTGCGTCAAAGGCGTAATCGAGCCCGGTCATCGTCACGGTGTGTCGGTAGGCAATGAAGCTGCCGGTGGGTGTGCCGGTACGCACGCGCTCGCCGCTTTCGATGTCGAGTCCGAGGCTTTCTCCATGACGCCGCTCGAAAACGCAATTCGTCGAGCCGGTGTCGAGTTTGGCGGCGCAGGCGAGAGAGACGCCAACCAAACCAATGGTCACGTCAACTGTGATGCCGGGCAGTCCGGGATCATAGTTGATGAGCCGCGCAAAACTCATTTGATAATCCATCTTCATTCTCCCAGATAGCCTTCGTAATCCGGGGGCAACACAAAATCAACATAGGCATTACTCACGCCAGCCTGGCGCGCGGCGGCGGCGGCTTCCGGGTAATTTTTTCCCGTGCCCAACAAGCGGTCACCGTCGAGCGCTACGTACCTTCCGCCATATTCCGCGCGATGTGCTTTCAGCCATTCGGCATGCTGGCGGCGTCTATGCTCAGCAGTAAAGGCATCGCTCACAGGCAAGCTTGGCGGCGCAGCTTCGACCGTAGCTTGCCGCAGTTGCTCACGCAGGAATTGCGAAAGCTCCGCTTGTTGCAGTTTGTCCAGCCCACCGATTTGCTGCTTCATCGTTTCCAACAACCCCACTGACATATTTCCTACCTCCTTGGCGGGGATTGTAGCCTCAAAGCCAAACCAAGCCAAAGATAGCAAGTTCAGGTTTGGGCGGAAAGCTCTCTCCCAGTTTTCCCCAAAGAATAGAGCCGCCGCGATTGCTCGCGGCGGCTCTATTTTAGAATCAGATTTGAACGATAACCTTATTCGATCTCGTCGTCCTTGATCTCGAAGGCGAATTCTTCTTCGTTGATTTCAGGGAGTTCCTGTTCTTCACCGAGGAAGCTGTCTTCTTCGTTCTCTTCCGCATCGGCATCGAACTCTTCTTCCACGACCGGGACGGCGCGTCCGGCGGTGGCGGCGACCATTTGTTCGATGTAACTTTGCGTGTCATCCACCTCTTCGGCCTTGGTGTCTTGCATCGTCGGGTCGTGTAAGACCTTGACGTTGCGGTAGTACTCCATGCCGGTGCCCGCCGGAATCAGGCGGCCCATGATGACGTTTTCTTTCAAACCGCGCAGGTAATCGGTGCGGCCTGAAATCGCGGCTTCGGTCAGCACGCGGGTCGTCTCTTGGAAGGAGGCGGCGGAAATGAACGATTCGGTCGAGAGCGAAGCCTTGGTGATGCCGAGCAGCAACGGTTCCGCCGTGGCTTGCTGGCCGTCTTCGGCTTCGACGCGGGCGTTCTCATCCTGGAAGCGGAAGCGGTCAACCTGTTCTTCCAATAAGAACTCGGTGTCGCCGACGTCTTTGATGCGCACCCAGCGCAGCATCTGGCGCACGATGACTTCGATGTGCTTGTCGTTGATGTGCACACCCTGGAGGCGGTAAACCTCTTGGATCGCGTTGACCAGATAACGTTGCAGGGCTTCCATACCTTGCACGGCCAGGATGTCGTGCGGGTTGAGCGGGCCATCCATCAACGGTTCGCCGGCGCGCACGCGGTCGCCTTCTTGCACGTTGATGTGGGTGCCGCGCGGCACGCTGTATTCGCGCTCTTCGGCGTTTTCGCCGACGACACTGATCTTTTGCGAACCTTTGGTGACGTTGCCGAATTTGATGGTGCCATCAATCTCGGACATGATCGCCTGCTCTTTGGGCTTGCGGGCTTCAAACAGTTCGACAACGCGCGGCAGACCGCCGACGATGTCTTTGGTGCGCGAGGCTTCACGCGGAATCTTGGCGATGACGTCGCCGGGCGCGACTACGTCGTTGTTGCTCACCATCAGGTTGGCGCGAATCGGCATGGTGTAGGACTTGAGCACCTTGCCCGAATCAGTACGAATCTCGATGCGGGGCTGGCGTTTGTCGTCCGGCGAATCCATGACGATGGGGCGCGTCATACCGGTCACTTCGTCCACTTCCTCGTGCACGGTGACACCTTCCAGCAGGTCGCGCCAATGCACGTGACCGCCGACTTCGGTGAGAATCGCGTTGGTGTACGGATCCCACTCGGCAATCTTCTGGCCCTCTTCGACGCGGCCGTGGTCTTTGAAGTTGATCGTTGCGCCGTAAGCAATCGGGAAGCGATCCACTTCGCGGCCACGGTCGTCCACCACCAGCACGGAACCGTTGCGGTTCATCGCCACGATCTTGCCTTCGCGGTTCACGACGGTGTTGAGGTTGTCGTACTTGACGGCGCCGGGCAGGCGCGCTTCGTGCGAAGACTGTTCGGCCACGCGCGAAGCCGTACCGCCGATGTGGAAGGTACGCATCGTCAACTGCGTGCCGGGTTCGCCGATGGATTGGGCGGCGATGACGCCCACGGCTTCGCCGATGTCCACCTTTTGACCGGTGCCCAGGTTGCGCCCGTAACAGAGAATGCAGCAACCGCGCCGTGATTCGCAGGTCAAGACCGAGCGAATGCGCAGCCGTTCGATACCGGCGTTCTGGATTTCGGTCGCGGTGTCTTCGTCAATGGCCACACTGGCTTTGGCCAGGAGTTCGCCATTGATCGGGTCAATCACATCTTCGAGCGCCACGCGGCCAATGATGCGTTCGCGCAAGCCTTCGACAATGTCGCCGGCTTCGATAATCGCTTCAGCCCAGATGCCTTTGATCGTGCCGCAATCGGGTTCGCTGATGATCACGTCCTGCGCGACGTCCACCAGGCGACGAGTCAGGTAACCTGAATCCGCCGTCTTGAGCGCCGTATCGGCCAAGCCTTTGCGTGCGCCGTGTGTCGAGATGAAGTACTGCAACACGTCGAGGCCTTCGCGGAAGTTGGCGCGGATGGGCGTCTCGATGATTTCGCCCGAAGGCTTGGCCATCAGGCCGCGCATACCGGCAAGCTGGCGAATCTGCTGGTTGTTGCCGCGCGCGCCCGAATCGGCCATCACCAGGATCGGGTTCAGGGTGCCCGATTCTTTTTCGCGGCGGCCCATTTCTTTGAACATCTCGTCGGCGACCTTTTCGGTCATCTCCGACCAGATGGCGACGATCTTGTTGTAGCGTTCGCCGTTGGTGATGACGCCCTCTTTGTACTGCTCTTCGACCTTGATGACTTCGTCGTCGGCGCTCTTGACCAGCGCTTTTTTGTCGGGCGGCGTGACCATATCGTCAATGCCGATGGAAAGACCCGCGCGCGTGGCGTAATAGAAGCCGAGCGCTTTCAAACTGTCGAGCGCCTCCACCGTGATCACGTGGCCCAGGCGCAGGAAGCAGTAATTGACCAGCGAGGTCAGACCTTTCTTCTTGAGCATGCCGTTGATGTAAGGCATCTCTTTGGGCAACGCTTGATTGAAAATCACGCGGCCCACCGAAGTATTGATCGTGCGATCAACGTCTTTGACCTGGGCCTTGATGATGTCCTGGTTGTCGCGTTCGGTGTCGAGATCAATCAGCCGGCCTGTATAACGCAACCGGATTTTGGATTGCGTCGTGACCATTTTAGCGTCGAGCGCCAGCAGCACTTCATCCATGCTGGAGAAGGCGCGGCCTTCGCCTTTGGTGCCTTCGAGCGCGCGCGTCAGGTAATAGCAGCCGAGCACGATGTCCTGTGACGGCACAGCAATCGGCTGGCCCGACGCGGGCGACAGGATGTTGTTGGAAGAGAGCATCAAGACGCTCGCTTCGATCTGCGCTTCGGGCGAGAGCGGCACGTGCACAGCCATTTGGTCGCCGTCAAAATCCGCGTTGAACGCCGTGCAGGTCAGCGGATGCAGCTTGATCGCCTTGCCTTCGACCAACACCGGTTCAAAGGCTTGAATACCCAGACGGTGCAGCGTCGGCGCACGGTTGAGCAAGACGGGATGGTCTTTAATGACCTTTTCCAGAATATCCCACACGACCTCGTCCTGATCTTCGACCAGTTCCTTGGCCTGCTTGATCGTGGCGGCGTGGCCTTCGGCTTCGAGCCGGTTGTAGATGAAGGGCTTGAACAGTTCGAGCGCCATCTTCTTCGGCAAGCCGCACTGATGCAGCTTCAATTCGGGGCCGACCACGATGACCGAGCGGCCAGAGTAATCTACGCGCTTGCCCAGCAGGTTCTGGCGGAAGCGGCCCTGTTTGCCTTTGAGCGTGTCGGAGAGCGATTTGAGCGGACGATTGTTGACGCCGCGCAACACGCGGCCCCGGCGACCATTGTCAAACAGCGCGTCCACGGCTTCCTGCAACATGCGCTTTTCGTTGCGCACGATGACTTCAGGCGCCTTGAGTTCGATCAGCTTCGACAGGCGGTTGTTGCGGTTGATGACGCGGCGATAGAGATCGTTCAAATCCGAAGTCGCAAAGCGTCCGCCATCGAGCGGCACCAACGGGCGCAGTTCGGGCGGAATAACTGGGATCACATCCAGGATCATCCAGTTCGGCTGGTTGCCCGATTTGCGGAACGAGTCCACGACCTTGAGCCGCTTCGAGAACTTGAGCTTCTTCTGCTGGCTCGTCTCGTTCTTCATCTTGTGGCGCAACTCTTCGGCCAGTTCGTCAATTTCGACGCGCTGCAACAGGTACTTGATCGCCTCGGCACCCATGCGGCAGACATCTTCATTGAACTTGCCGGGGAATTCCGTCTTGAGTTGGCGGTAGCGTTCGTCGCTCACCATCTCGCGCTCTTTCAGTGGCAAGCCGAGTTCGGCAATCTCTTTGGCGTCGGCGATGACGATGTAATTCTCGAAGTAGAGAACCTTTTCCAACTCGCGCAGCGGAATGTCTAGCAAGTGGCCGATGCGCGAGGGCAGGCCCTTGAAAAACCAAACGTGCGAGCACGGGCTTGCCAATTCGATGTGGCCTAGGCGTTCGCGGCGGACTTTGGCCTGCGTGACTTCGACGCCGCACTTATCGCAGACGACGCCGCGATGCTTCATGCGTTTGTACTTGCCGCACAAACATTCCCAGTCGGTGACCGGGCCGAAGATGCGCGCGCAAAACAAACCATCGCGTTCCGGTTTGAACGTGCGGTAATTGATGGTTTCCGGCTTGGTGACGTGCCCGTGCGACCACGCTTTGATCTTTTCGGGCGAAGCCAAGCTGATGCGGATGGATTTGAAATTCGGTACTAGAGTTTTTTCGCCAGCGTATTTGTACACAGCTTTTCTCCTATGAAAGATGCTAGGGGTTGGATGCTAGATGCTAGGAGCGGCCTTGAAAGTGTCCTAGCATCCAGCATCTGACATCCAGCATCTGCCCTACGCTTCCTGTAACTGCTCTTGCTGCAACTCGACGTCCAGGCAGAGCGATTGCAATTCGCGGATCAGCACGTTGAACGATTCGGGCAGGCCCGGCTCGAAATCCGATTCGCCTTTGACGATGGCTTCGTAAATCTTCGAGCGCCCGGCCACGTCGTCCGATTTGCACGTCAACAGCTCTTGCAGGATGTGCGCCGCGCCATAAGCTTCGAGCGCCCAAACCTCCATTTCGCCGAAACGCTGGCCGCCGAATTGCGCTTTGCCACCCAAGGGCTGTTGCGTAATCAGGCTGTAAGGGCCAATCGAACGCGCGTGAATCTTGTCGTCCACCAGATGCGAGAGTTTGAGCATATAGATGTACCCGACGGTCACCTTCTGCTCGAACGCATCGCCTGACAGGCCGTCATACAAGATCGTCTTGCCGGAATCATCCACCATCGTGGGCATGCCGCCTTCGTTCATGAGCTTGTCGTTGGCCTCGCGCAACAGGCGTTTGATCTCGCTTTCCGGCGTCCCGTCAAACACGGGCGTCGCAAAGCTCAAGCCCATCACCTTGGCGGCCCAACCCAGATGCGTTTCCAGAATCTGCCCCACGTTCATACGCGAAGGCACACCCAGCGGGTTGAGCACGATCTCGACCGGCGTACCATCGGGCAAGTACGGCATGTCTTCTTCAGGCAACACGCGGGCGATGACGCCCTTGTTGCCGTGACGGCCTGCCATCTTGTCGCCGACCGAAAGTTTGCGCTTCATCGCCACGAAGACCTTGACCATCTTGATCACGCCGGGCGCGAGTTCGTCGCCCTTCTTGATCTTGTCTATCTTCTCTTCGTAGAGATGTTCGAGAATCGCAATCTGACGCTCGGTGCGTTGTTCCAGGTCTTTGATCTCGGCGGAAACATCGCGCGCGCCACTGACTTCGATCTTCTTCAGCGCGTGAATGTCCACGCCTTCCAGCATCTCGCGCGTGAGCTTCGTGCCCTTGGCCGCGACGGTGACGTTGCGATAGACGAGGTCGGTTTCGACCTTGCGGCCATCCAGCAACTCGTAGATGCGTTTGTTGCGCTCTTCTTCGAGGATGCGGATTTCATCGTGCAGGTTCTTGCGCAGCTTCTCCTCTTCGGCGCTTTCGATGGCGATGCTGCGGATGTCCTTGTCCTGACCCTTGCGGGTGAAGACCTTGACGTCCACGACCGTGCCTTCGATGCCGGGCGGGCAGTTGAGCGAGGCGTCGCGCACATCGCCGGCCTTTTCGCCGAAGATCGCGCGCAACAATTTCTCTTCCGCCGTCAGTTGGGTCTCGCCTTTGGGCGTGACCTTGCCGACCAGAATCGAGCCGGGTTTGACGTGCGCGCCGATGCGGATGATGCCGGATTCGTCGAGGTCGCGCAGGGCGGCTTCGCCGACGTTCGGAATGTCGCGCGTGATCTCTTCGGGGCCGAGCTTGGTGTCACGGGCTTCGATTTCCAACTCTTCGATGTGAATCGAAGTGTAGTAGTCGCCCTTGACCATCTTCTCGGAAATCAGAATGGCGTCCTCAAAGTTGTACCCGCGCCACGGCATAAACGCGACCATCACATTGCGGCCCAGCGCGAGTTCGCCGCCCTCGGTGCAAGGGCCGTCGGCAATGACTTGGCCTTTGCGCACCTGATCACCGCTGCGCACGATGGGCTTTTGGTTGATGCAGGTGTTCTGGTTCGAGCGTTTGAACTTGATGAGCGGGTAGATGTCCGCCGTCACTTCGCGCGAGAGCGTGCCGTCCATATTGTGGTCGGCTTTGATGATGATGCGTTCGCTGTCCACCGTGTCCACGATGCCGTCGCGACGGGCGACGACCACCGCGCCCGAATCCTGGGCGGTGACTTTTTCCATGCCGGTGCCGACCAGCGGCGCTTCAGCGCGCAGCAGCGGCACGGCCTGGCGTTGCATGTTCGAGCCCATCAGCGCGCGGTTCGCGTCGTCGTTTTCGAGGAAGGGAATCAGTGACGCAGCGACCGAGACGAGTTGTTTCGGCGACACGTCCATGAATTCGACTTCGGGGCGCACAGCCAAGACGAATTCGCCGGCTTTGCGCGCGTTGACGCGCTCGCCGACGATGTAACCGGTGGCGTCGAGTTCGATGTTCGCCTGCCCGATGAGGTACTTGTCCTCTTCCCAAGCTGATAGATAGAAGGGCCAGGGTTCATAAGAAACCGGCTTTTTGTCAGCGCCGAGTTTCTTGTTGACCTTCTCGATCTCTTCCAGCGGAATGTGCTGGCCGGGTTTGTAGCTCGTATCGCCCGGATTGATGACCTTGATGTATTCGATCACACGCCCGTTCTCGACCTTGCGGTACGGCGATTCGATAAAGCCGAATTCGTTGATGCGCGCAAAGCACGAGAGTGACGAGATCAAACCGATGTTCGGACCTTCAGGCGTTTCAATCGGACAGATGCGGCCATAGTGCGTCGGGTGTACGTCACGGACTTCGAATCCCGCGCGTTCACGCGACAGACCACCTGGCCCAAGCGCCGATAAGCGGCGTTTGTGCGTAATCTCGGACAGCGGATTGGTCTGATCCATGAACTGCGAGAGCTGTGACGAACCGAAGAACTCGCGCACCGCTGCCGTCACCGGCTTGGCGTTGATCAAGTCGCGCGGCATCGCCGTCTGCATCTCTTGATGGATGGACATTTTCTCTTTGATCGCGCGTTCCATACGCACCAGGCCGAGCCGGAATTGATTTTCCAGCAATTCGCCCACCGCGCGCACGCGGCGATTGCCCAGGTGGTCAATGTCATCATCGCCGTAATAAACCAACCGCCCGTCTTCCATCGTGACGGGTTCGTTGCGCAGGCCCAGCTTCTTCAGCTTCAGCACATATTCGATCACGTCGAAAAAGTCCGAAGGCGAAAGCAGCGGATCGTCCAGGCGCGCACGGTCGGGACGGCCCATCTTGATGTTGAACTTCAAACGGCCCACACGCGAGAAATCGAATTTGCGCGCGTCGAAAAACATCCCGTGGAAAAGCGCATTTGAGGTGTCCAGCGTGGGCGGATCACCTGGCCGCATCTTGCGGTAGATTTCAATCAGCGCCTCTTGCGGCGTCTTGATCGCGTCTTTGCGCACAGTCTGGCTCAACGTCGGCCCGGCGTCGTCCTTTTCAGGAAAGAAAATCTCAAGCGAGTCAATGCCGGCTTCCACGATCTTGGCGATGGTTTCGGCGGTCAACTCGGTGTTGCTCTCAGCCAAGACTTCGCCATCGCTGGTGTTGACCAGATCGTTGAGGGTGAAGGCGCCTTCCAGGTCATGAACTTTGACCTCGACTTCCTTGACATGCGCTGTTTGAAGCGCTTCAAAGGCTGACGAAGTGATCTTCTTGCCGCTCTTGACGATCACGTTGCCCTTGGCGTCAGCGATGTCAGAGGACGCGCGCGTTCCCAGCAGGCTCTTGCTGACCTCCCAGAAAAGCTGGCCCTTGTTCACCCGGACTTTGTCTATGGTGTAAAACTTCCGCAGTATGTCCTCGTCCGTTTTCAGGCCCAACGCACGCAGGAAGATCGAAGCCAGGAACTTGCGTTTACGGTCAATGCGCACATACAGCAGGTTCTTGACGTCATATTCGAATTCAACCCACGAGCCACGATAGGGAATGATCTTCGCCAGGAAATAGGTGTTGTTGGCGGCTTTCTCAAAGAAGACGCCAGGCGAACGGTGAAGCTGCGAAACGATGACGCGTTCGGTGCCGTTGATGATGAACGTGCCGTTGTCCGTCATCAGCGGCAGGTCGCCGAAATAGACCTCTTCTTCCTTGATGTCGCGGATGGATTTCTGCGCGGTTTCTTCGTCCTTGTCCCAGACGGTCAGTCGAATCTTGACGTGCAACGGCACGCTGTAGGTCATGCCGCGTTCCTGGCATTCGTGCACATCGTATTTGTGCTTCAAGCCCACCGGCTCACCGCAATTATCGCAGGTGATGACCAGATTCTTGTTGTACGAACCGCAAGAGTGGCAAATGATGTCATCGCTGGAAAGCGGATTGACCCGAATCACCTGGCCGCACTGCTTACAATTGGAGCGCAGGTGATGCAGTCCTTGCAATTGGCCGCATTTGCACGTCCAGTTGCCAATGCGGAACTCGACGAATTCCAGCGACGAGGTATCGCGGAAATCCGAAATCGGAAAGGTGGATTTGAAAACCGCCTGTAAGCCGACGAGGTCGCGCTCGTTAGGCAGTAAGTCCATCTGCAAGAAGCGCTCGTAACTCTCACGCTGAACCTCGATGAGGTTCGGAATCCGCACGGTCGTGCGAATCTTTGAGAAGTCGAACCGCTCCGGCTTTGCGCCGTTCGTGCTGCTCCTGCCTGTCTCGTTATGTGCCGTGATCTCAATAGACATTGTGGGTATCCTTCAATGCTAATGTTGGTATTGCTCAAGAGTGCCCTACCAAAGTTGGCGCTGCTGGTTGGTAAACGCGCTGTGAAGCTGATGATGCTCAGCCGTAATTAACAATTGCCCGCTGGCTTAAATCATCCATGCCAGAATGAGTTGCGTGATCTGAAAGAACTTTGGAAACGACAAAAGGCGGCGAGGCACAAATAGTCCCTCGCCGCGTTTGGCGGTGTTTTTATAATTTTGCCGAATTTGATGTCCTTGAAACTTGCCGATGCCAATATCCCGTGGGATGCCCGAAAACCGCTTGTCCAAAGCCCGCAAGCGGCAAGTCAATTGTTCCGTTTCCAACGTCCGTCCTTTACTTGCGAAGCAGTCTTGTACCACAAGACAAGACGACAACTCAAACCGGACGGACGCCGAACGGAAATAATTTACGCTAATCGGCCGAAAGGCAGCTTACTTGAGTTCGACAGAAGCGCCAGCATCGGTAAGTTTGGTTTTGACCTTCTCCGCTTCATCCTTGGTGACGCCTTCTTTGACGGGCTTCGGCGCGCCGTCAACCAAGTCCTTGGCCTCTTTCAGACCCAAGCCTGTCAATTCGCGGACGACCTTGATGACGTTGATCTTGTTCGCGCCCGCGCCCGTGAGCACGACCGTGAATTCGTCCTTCTCTTCAACCGGAGCCGGAGCCGCCGCCCCAGCCGGAGCCGCCGCGACCGTCGCCGCAGCCGCCGAGACGCCAAAGGTCTCTTCCAAAGTTTTGACGAGTTCCGACGCTTCGAGCAGCGTCAGCGTTTTGATTTGTTCGACCAGTCCGTTGATGTCAGCCATTGTTTTACGATTCCTCCAAAACAACACCCGCGCGTATCGTTGATTGCCGCTGCGGATGAGATGATTAACAACAAACGCTGCTGTTTGAGCAGCGCGCTAAGTAAGCCAACTCCGGGCATCACTCCTCGGCTGACCGACTCCAGGGGGCACACTGACAATTTCGCAAGCCGCCCTGTTTGCAATTCCAAAATGAAACTCTTGCTGGGGCTACACTTCCGCGCCGCCGCCCTTTTGCTTGGCAATCTGATCTACGACCACCGCCAAATTGCGCGGCACGGCGTTGATGACCGTGGCAATCCGCTGTGCGCCCGAGTTGAGCACCCACATCAGTTTGCTGATCAACTCTTCCTTCGAGGGCATCGAAGCGAGCGTGTCAATATCTTTGACGGCAATCGCACGGCCTTCGACGACGCCAGCCTTGAACTTGATCTTGTCGCTTTCCTTGGCGAACTTGCTCAGCACTTTCGCCAAACCGACCGGATCGTTCGGGCTATAGGCAATCGCCGACATGCCAATGAAGCTGTCTTTCAACGCTTCGAGTGGCGTGCCCTCAACCGCCTGGCGGCCGATGGTGTTCTTGATAACGCGATAATTCAGATTAGCGGCGCGCAAGGCATTGCGCATTTCCCAATCCTTTTCGACCGCCACACCCTGGAAACTGATGACAAGGGCGTGACTGGCTTGCTGAAATTCCTCTTTGAGCACAGCAATCGCTTCGTCTTTTTGCTTTCTGGTTTTCATGATTTCACCCTATCTCAAATTTCAAATTAAGCGCCCACCGACGCCGGATCTACCAGCACGCCTGGGCCCATCGTCGTCGCCACATTGACTTTCTTGACGTAGCGGCCTTTGGCCGAAGCCGGTTTGGCCTTGACGACCGCGTCAATCAGCGCTTTAGCGTTCTCATTGATCTTGGCTGGTTCAAAGGAGACCTTGCCGACCGGGACGTGAATCACGCCCGTCTTGTCCACGCGAAACTCAACCTTACCGGCTTTGGTTTCGCGGACGGCGTTGGCGACATCGGGCGTCACCGTGCCAGTCTTCGGGTTGGGCATCAGGCCGCGTGGGCCGAGTAGTTTACCGAGCGCGCCCACCAACCGCATCATATCCGGTGTCGCGATCAAGGCGTCGAAATCCAGGTGGCCGCCTTTGATCTTGTCTACCAAATCCTCGCCGCCAACTTCGTCAGCGCCTGCTTCTTGCGCCTCGCGCTGCTTTTCGGGTGTGCCTGCGATCACGGCAACCTTTTTGGATTTGCCCAGACCGTGCGGCAAGACGATGGTGCCACGCACCAATTGATCAGCCTTACGTGGATCAACACCGAGCACCATCGTCACTTCGACCGTTTCATCGAATTTCGCAAACGCGATCTTTCGGGCGAGCGCGATGGCGTCAGCCAGTGAATAAAGCTTCCCCTGCTCGACTTGAGCAAAGGCCGCCGCAAATTTTTTTCCTGCCATTGATTTTTTCCTTTCAGGTGTTAGCGTAACAAGCAGGAACTCAACGCGTGTCGAGGTGCTTGCCACTCCCTCTTAGGAATGAAGGATGATTGAGAGGTGCGGAGGTGAACCCGCACTCTACAGTCCGCATTCCAAACTTACTTCACTTCCAACCCCAAACTCTTGGCCGTGCCTTCGATAGTACGAATCGCCGCGTCGAGATTGGTCGTGTTCAGGTCGGGCATCTTGGTCTTGGCGATCTCTTCGATCTGAGCGCGCGTCACTGAGCCGATCTTTTCACGATTCGGCTTGCCCGAACCCTTCTCGACCTTGGCGACTTTCTTTAACAAGTCAGCCGCGGGCGGGGTTTTGGTGATGAAGGTAAAAGAGCGATCTGCGAAAACGGTAATAACCACGGGGATTTTGATGTCGCCCAGGTTCGCGGTCTTCGCGTTGAACTGTTTGCAAAACTCCATGATGTTCACGCCCTGCGGACCGAGCGCCGTACCAATGGGCGGCGCCGGGTTCGCCTTGCCGGCGGGAACCTGGAGTTTGATCATTGCGGTAACTTTCTTAGCCATATCTCTCTTGTGCTATGCAAAAATCAGAATGAATGTTTAGCTTTCTTCGGAAAACGAAATCTTCTCGACTTCGAGGAAGCCTAACTCGACCGGCGTTGCGCGCCCGAAGATCATCACGCTCACTTTGAGCATGCTCTTGTCGGGATTGACCTCTTCGACTGTGCCTGTGAAGCTGGTGAACGGGCCGTTGTTGATGCGCACCGTCTCGCCGCGTTCGAAGCTGAACTTCGGCTTCGGCTTCTCTGCCGCCGAGGCAACGTGATGCACAATCTGGTCAACTTCTTCGGGCGTCAGCGGCGTCGGTTTCTGGCCGCCGACGAAGCTGGTGACCTTCGGCGTGCTCTTGATCAAGTGCCAGGCGTTATCCGAGATGTCGCCCTTTTCGTTGCACTCGATTTCAACCAGCACATAACCGGGGAAGATCATCCGCGTACTCTCGACGCGCTTGGAACCGCGCATCTCCACCACCGTTTCGGTGGGGATGAGCACCTGTGTGACCTCGCTTTCCATGCCGAAGGCTTGCAGGCGGGTTTGCAGACTGTCACGCACTTTGCGCTCGTAGCCTGAATAGGTGTGAATAATGAACCACTGTTTCGCCATAGGATTCAGCAATCCGCAATTGCTGCGACCTCAATACTGGCTATTGAATGGCCAACAATTGCATCCTGCTCCACGCACCAGAAACGGCGGTGGGCAGGGACTCGGCCTAGCCGAAAACTTTACCGCCAACCCACTCGATTCCTTTAATCAGGTAGGTCAGTCCGATGTCCGCCACAAACAAATAGGCGGCGAAGAAGAAAATCGCCAGCACGCAGATCAACGTCGTGTTGATAACTTCCTGCTGGGACGGCCACGAAACCTTTTTCATTTCCAGCACGACTTCGTGCCAGAAGTTGCGGATGTTCCCAAGAAAACCGCCTGAGCCTTCCGACCGTACAGGCTTCTCTTTTTCTTCTTCCATCAGCGCTACTCCTTCTTGTGTGCGCGATGCTGCCATTTCGTAAACCTCAAAAACTGGCGCGTAGTAATAAACCAGTGAAAATCGTGCCCACCCTACAAACTGTGTATTGCTGGCGGGCGCAAAATGGCAGGGGTATCAGGATTCGAACCCGAACTTTCGGTTTTGGAGACCGACGTGCTAACCATTAACACTATACCCCTGCAATCAACCTAGAATTTAGGCCGCGAGCTTATTTGGTCTCGCGGTGCGGCGAATGCTTACGGCACTTGCGGCAAAACTTTTTGAATTCGAGGCGCCCGGTGGTCTTCTTCTTGTTCTTCGTCGTGAAATAGTTGCGATCTTTGCACTCAGTGCACTGCAAAACGATGTTATCTCTCATAGCTTGTTCAGTCGTCGTAGCCGATCAAAGGCTACTGGTTATTCGATGATGTCCGAAATCGTGCCCGCGCCGACTGTGCGGCCGCCTTCGCGAATGGCGAACCGCAGGCCCTTCTCCATCGCAATCGGCATAATCAACTCGATCGTCATCGCGATATTGTCGCCCGGCATCACCATCTCCACGCCTTCCGGCAGTTGCGCCACACCCGTCACGTCCGTCGTGCGGAAGTAGAACTGCGGCCGGTAGCCCGTGAAGAAGGGCGTATGCCGTCCACCTTCTTCC
>JACPYM010000101.1 GCA_016196035.1 Acidobacteriota bacterium
CAAGCGGCGCGTCAAGCACGGCGGACTGACGCAACACCGAAGCGCCGCTTGCTCACGCGCGCGGTACTGTCCCGGCGCGCGGCTTTTTGCCATACACCGAAGTGAAAACCGATCTAGTTTCCGGGCAGTTACAGCCTCACCTTGTAGTAACGAATTTATTCGTTACGCGCTGGGATGTAACGAATAAATTCGTTACTACAAGGTGAGGCCCGAAATGCCCAAGAACTTAGCGCGCGAAACCGTGCGCGCGCGACCCGGCGCGGCTGGCGGTCTCAGCCGCTTTGGCCGCCACCAGATGGTTAAGTTGCCGGCGTTCCTTGCTGGTCAGGGGGCGTTCCGGCGGCGGTTGGAAATCAACGCCCGGTTGCCTGCCCGGTTGCCTGCCCGGTTGCCCTGATGCCGGTTCGTCCACCTGTTGATCGAAGTCCTCGTCGAAATGGAACTGCCCGACCACCTCCTTGAGCACATCCGATTGCTGGAAGAGGCTCTCCGCCGCCTTTTGCAAGTCGTTGGTCATCTCGACGGATTGCTGCACCATCTCGCGCAACTGTTCAATCGCGCGGACGACTTCGGCGGTGCCCGTGGATTGTTCCTCGGTGGCGGCAGAGATTTCTTGCGTGAGTTGGCTGAGACCGTGGGTGGCCCGGGCTATCTCTTCGGCGCCAGCCGACTGTTCGCTGGTGGCCGCTTCGATCTCCTGCGTGCGTCCGACGATCTTTTCAACGGCAGCGAGAATCGTGCGGAAGGCCTCGCCCACCGAGGTGTCGGCGATGTAATCCCGCACGTGTTTATTCGATTCATCCATTTGCCGGACGGCGGCGCGTGAATCGCATTGGATGGCCGCGACCAGGTCGCCGATTTCTTTGGTTGAGCGGGCGCTGCGCTCGGCCAGTTTGCGCACTTCATCCGCCACGACGGCGAACCCCAGGCCATGCTCGCCGGCGCGGGCGGCTTCAATCGCCGCATTCAAGGCCAGCAGATTGGTTTGATCGGCGATGTCGTCAATCGTCTCGACGATTTTGCCGATGTTTTCGGCGCGTGAGCCGAGGGAGTCAACCGTTTGGCCGACGGTTTCGACCGAAGCTGAGAGCCGTTGCATGTTTTGCGCGGCGAGGTTGAGCGTTTGCTGGCCGGTTTGGGCCGCCTGGCCGGTGCTGGCCGAAAGCGCGGACAATTCCCGCACATGCTCGGCAATGCCGTGCAACGAAGCCACCATCTCAGTGATGGCTGCCGAGGTTTCGGTGGTCGCCGCCGCTTGCGTTTGCGCGTTGGTAGACACCTGGCGAATCGAAGCGGCCATTTCATGAATGGTCGCCATGACTTCTTCGGTCGAGGAAGAAAGGGCCGTGGACGATTGACGCGATTGGGCGCTGGCGGTCTTGATCTCCGAGGAAGTCGCGCCGACCTGGCTCGAACCCTGACTGATGCGCATCACCGCCTCGCGCAGGTTCCCGTTCATCTGTTCGAAGCTGCTGCCGATTTCATTCAGCCGGGCAATCATCTGATTGAAAGATTCCGCCATCTGGCCGACTTCATCGTTGGCGGAAACTTCGATGGCTTCAAAATGCACGGCCATCTGTTTGGTGAGATCGCCGGCGGCAATGGCGCGCGCGGAATCCACCAATTTGGGCAGTTGCTCTTCGGCCAGAAAATTGGTGGCCTGTGCAATGGCAATCACCGGTTCCGAAATCCGGCGGGCCAGCCAGCGGCCCGCGCCGAGGCTGAGGACGATCACCACCAGCAACGCCAGAATCTGTAAGTTGCGCTGCGAGCGGTAAAGCGCGCCGCTGCTTTCAGCGGATTGCCTGCCAGCCGTCACGATATTGGTGACCAGTTGATCGCTGGCCTGGCTGATCTTGCGGCGCGTTTCCGCCGTTTTGGTGAGCAGCATCTGCGAAGCTTCGCCGACTTGTCCGGCTTTGAGCAGCGTGACCAATTGCGCGCTTTGCTCGTTATAGTCGCGCATGTTGCCGATGATTTCAGCACACAGCTTCCGGTCTTCCGGCTTGGTCAGCAAAGCCTCGGCCTTTTTCATGTGCGTGGCGAAATCCTGTAGCGCTTGGTTCAGCTCCTGCTCGAGCTGCCCGCGGGCTTGTTCGTCTGTTTCAACAAAGTAATTGAACTGTCGGATGCGGCTGTTAAAAAAGCTGTTTTGCGCGTTACCCAGCGTTTGGGTGACGGGCAGCCAGACGAAGGCCAGCGCCTCGGTTTCCCGGTTGAGCTTATGCATGCCGACCATCGAAAAGAGGCCCAGGCAGATCGTAAAGAGAAGTCCGATGACGAATCCAGCCAGTATCTTTTTGTGAATCGTCCAATTGGTGAACCAAGTCTGCGAAGAAATTTTCATGTTCATGGGGTCAAGCTACCTTTCGCTGTCCGCTGCCTGGTTAATGATCCGTTGGGCGGGCTGCTTGAGAGTGAATTGCGGGTGAAGCGGAAAGGCAGAGTGAGCCTGCTCTGGGAGTGAGCGCGCGGCGCTCACTCTGCCGGAAGATAACGCGGAAGGCTAAGCGGGAAGAGACTGCGCAAGTTTCAACTCAACTTGAACTCATATTGCAAAAAACCAGTCACTCTCACCGCCGCTCCGGCCTTTAAGGTCGGCGCAAATTTCGCCTTCAGGGCGGCATCAACCGAAGCCTGCCGCAACATAGGGCTGCCACTGGTGGCTTTGGCCGATTCGACCTTGCCGGTTTCGCTGATCACGATGTCCACTTTGACCAGCCCGGTAGTGCGTGTTTGTTTGGCCAAGGCCGGATACTCAGGCGTGGGCAGGCTCAAGGCGCGCCCATTGAGATTGCCTGCCTCCACAGTCTCAACGGCCTGGACGGCAGGCTGTGTGAGCAGCAGCAAATTGGCCAGCAGCCACAAAACCCCGGTCAGCAAAACGGTCTGACGTTTGTTGACGCGGAAACCAGCGATAGTGTTTTCACGGTTGAAAGACATCTTGAATTCTCCTTTGAGTGATTGTTTCGAGGAACGGGGGATTGTCCGGCTTTGCAGCACTGCGCGCGGAGCGCAAGCCCAATCATCGTGTAGGTGGCGTGGGTTGCAGTCTGATTAGGCGTTCGAAGCCCGGCGTCCTGTCATTCCCAGTCCAGCGGCGGATCAAACGAACGTTTGTCGAATTGCGCATCGCTCTCTTGAAAGCCCAAAGCCTGCAGAGCGCTGACAAGGCTCCCAGCAATGCCAGTAATCTTATCGGCTAAAGCGCCGGTTACTTGAGCGGGTTGGCAGATTTTTTGTGACTCTTCGCCTGTTTTCAGGCATGTGATGGCTGGTCATGCAGTGGAATTCATTGAGGCGCGGCAGGTGCGCGCCCGCGTTGACCAGCAAGGAAATCTCAGAGGTTGTTTTCATCATAGTTTTATAGCGCTTTGCAGATGGGTGCGACCTAACGTAGGGGCAGACCTGCGTGTCTGCCCCGGTGGCCGCAGACGACAGCGGAGTCGTCAAACCCGCCCAGGGCAGACACGCAGGTCTGCCCCTACGTTAGGCCGCCTGCTGCGCCTCGTTTTTCAAGAGCACGACGAATAGCGGTTCGCCCAGACATTGAAACTCGACTTTGCTGACGACTTGGCCGTCGGGCAGCAACGACAGATAGTCCGCGCCGGCTTTGACGGAGGGAAGCGAGAGTTGGCTGGGCAGCGGCAATAAGCCTTTGATGTTGCCGCCCACGATATTGGCCAATTCGCCCAGCACATCCTGCGTCTGCTCAAGTGTCGTACTTTGTTCCGGCACGCCAAAGAGAATGGCTGCCAATTGGCGCGCCAGCGTGACCGAGCAATTCAGCGTCACGGCGCCATTCCAATCCCCGTGCAAGTGGACGGAACCCATCAACATCTCGACCGGCACCGGTTGCCAGTCCAGGTAATGACCGGGTTCGAGTTCACGTTCCAACATGGAGGCCCAGACCATTTCCGTGACCTGGCGAATCTCATTTTCCAGAAATTGCATACGTCTCCTTACACCTGATAGCAAATGGCCTTGTCATGGTTGAGCCGTGTAAACGTGCTGTCCAGGTTCAATGTCGTTTCCGCGCCCCCCAGGAAGAGATAGCCGCCAGGCCGGAGCACCTGACGTAGCTTGCGCAGAATGTGCTTTTTCATTTCGACATCGAAATAGATCATCACGTTGCGGATGAAGATAATATCCACCGCCGGAAGCGGATTCCACGGTTCGGCTAGGTTTAACTCGCGCACTTCCAACATGGCCCGCAACTCCGGCTTGATCTGCCATTCCAGGCCTTGCCGCTCGAAGTATTTGACCAGCAAAACGGCGGGCAGGCCGCGGTTGATCTCCAATTGGTTGAAGCGGCCCTGGCGCGTGCGTTCCAACATCCCTTGCGAAATATCGGTGGCCAGAATGCGCACGTTCCAACTGGCCAACGCCGGAAAGTTTTCGCGCAGCAACATGGCGATGCTGTAAGGTTCCTGACCGCTCGAACAGGCGGCGGACCAGATGGTCAAATCGCGCATGGCCTGCCGTTTTTCGATGATGGCGGGCAGCACGATTTTCTTGAGCATGTCGAAGGGGTGAATATCGCGGAAGAACGTGGTTTCGTTGGTGGTCATGGCGTCCACCACTTTGCGATGGACTTGATTGTAGGGCGTCGTGCGCAATTGCGTGATCAACGCCTCCAGGGAAGTAAACCCTTCGCGGCGTGCCAGCGGCGTCAAGCGGGCTTCCACCAGATATTCCTTGCCGGTTTCCAGCACAATGGCTGAACGCTCGCGCACGAGCTTGCTCAGGTAATCAAAGTCTGCGCTTTTGATCGTCATGATTTCGTCTTTGGCAACTTGCGCCTTAAAGCGAATGAGAGCGTGCATCTTCGCGGCGGATGCGCCGCAGGATTTCAGGCGCCAGTTGATTGAGTGGCAGCACTTTGTCCGCCAAACCGGATTGAGCGACGACCCCGGGCATGCCCCAGACCACGCTGCTGGCTTCGTCTTGCGCCAGGATCTGGCCATTGGCCTGATGGATCAGTTCGCAGCCGCGCAAGCCATCGCGGCCCATCCCCGTCAAGATCACCGCGAGCGTGCCCGCGCCATACGCCACGCAGACCGAGCGGAAGAGCACATCCACAGCCGGCCGGCAGGAATTTTCCGGCGCTTCCTGATGGGTGCCGAGCCGGACGACGCCTTTGCTGCTTTCCACCACCATGTGCTGACCGCCCGGCGCAATCCACGCCTGGCCGGGGCGCAATACTTCACCTGCCACGCCTTCGCGAATCTTTAACGTGGATTTGGCCTGCAAGCGCTCGGCCAGCAATTTGGTGAAGAGCGCGGGCATGTGTTGGACGATCACAATCGGCACCGGAAAGTCGGCGGGCAAGGCCGGCAAGAGTTCGGCCAACGCATTGGGGCCGCCCGTCGAAACGCCGATGGCGAGAATCTCAACCGGGCGCGGCGCGCCTTTGGACAGCGGAGCGCGCACGAGTTGAGGCACAGCGACGGCGCTTGTGCCATTGCCAGGCGCGCGCGCCGGTAAGGGAGGTTTGAGAGCCAGAAGCTGCGGACACAGCCCTTTGATTTTGGGGATCAACTCATCGCGCAGACGTTGCAGCGCGACCGCGACGCTGCCGACATTGGCGGGTTTCGTCACGTAATCATTGGCGCCCAGCGTCAAGGCTTCGAGCGTCGCCGCCGCGCCGCGTTCGGTCAGTGTGCTGAACATAATGACCGGCAGGCGCGGATGCGTTTTGCGCAGTTCCTTCAACGTCTCTAAACCGTCCAACTCCGGCATTTCGACATCCATCACCAGGATGTCCGGTTTGACTTGATTGAGTTTGGCCAAGGCGATGCGCCCGTTGGCAGCCGTGGCGACGACTTCGAGCTGCGGGTCTGTGGCCAGGGTGTCCGCCACCATGCGCCGCACGACGACCGCATCATCAACGATCAAGACTCGAATTTTTTGCATCACAGGGCATCTCCGGCATAGGCAGCGTTGGGGGCGCCGCTGTTTTCTGCTGACTGACTCAGGCGAGTGGCAAACCCAGCATTTCCAGCTTTTCACGCAGGCCGTCCTTGGTGAAGGGTTTCATGATGTATTCGTTGGCGCCCGCTTCCAGCGCTTGGGTCATGTTTTCGATCTCGGTTTCGGTGGTGACCATCATCACGCGCAACTCAGCGTAGCAGGGTTGCGCGCGCACCGTTTGTAAGAACTCAAAACCATTCATCTCCGGCATGTTCCAATCCACTAAAACCAGGTCGAACGTCTCATTGGCGCTGAGCTTGGCCAAGCCATCCTGACCGTGAATGGCTTCGACGACGGTGAACCCACAGCCTTTCAGGATATTGCTGACGATCATCCGCATGGCTTTGGAATCATCAATCACAAGTGCACGCATGGTTATCTCCTCAGTACAAGAAAAACTAAATTTTCTGGCATTTACCTCTTCGCCGCAGAGCGGCGGTTGAATTTAGCCGTGGGTTTTCAACCCACGGGCAGCGCACAATCATTTGCGCGTCGCGTCAGCGACGCTTGAAACACGCGACCATTCAAGCGTCGCTGACTGACGCGACGCGGGTTTGTGGCGCGGATACCGTGGGTTGAAAACCCACGGCTAAATTCAACCGCCGCTAACGCGGCAAAAACAATTTTCAAAACACGAGATAACTTAGTTGCTCGTGTACTCAGTATCTCTCCGCCCAACTGCGTGGCGGGATGTTGACTCAAGTGCCCTAGCCAAACACCAAGCGCTTGGCTGACATAATGCTGATGGAGAGCCGGGAGATTTCAGCTAGGAATTAGGGATAGCTGTCCATCAGTGTCTTGGCTTGGCCGCTGCCAACCAAGCTGGGCGCGCGAAAAAGGGAGCGACTGCGCGTGGCGTGGCACGCGCTGCTGGAATTGGCTTATCACCAATGCGGGCGGCGGCGTGTCAAGAATCCGACAGCCGCCAAGCCGCGTGCAAAAGCCGCGCGCAACCTTAGCATCGAGCTTCGCTATCTCCTTTTCGTAGCTGGTGCAGAGCGTCCAGCGCCAGCGCTTTTTCGGTGTCCAAAATCAGTAAGAGCCGATCTTTGAGTTTATAGACGCCGCGCACCAGTGCACGTGCTGTGCCGTGCAAGGTCTCAGGCGGCTGTTCGAATTGTTCTGCGCTGACTTCCAACACATCGCCGATTTCGTCTACCAGCAAACTGACCGCGCCATCGTCGGTGCGGATGACGACATTCATCGGGGGGCGTTCGGCGGAGCGCGCTTTCAACTGCAACTGCTGGCGCAAATCAATGGCGGTGACGATCTGGCCGCGCAAATTGATCAGGCCTTTGACCACTTCCGAGGCCAAGGGCACACGCGTCATTTCCTGATACCGGATGACTTCCTGCACCCGGAGCACCTCCACGCCCAAAAACAGATTGTCCAAATAGAAAGTGCAAAATTGTTGTACGGCTGCCATAAAACTCCTCGTTGCGATGCTGTCAGTGTTCCAGCGCGACGGGCGTCAGAACATTGTTCTCAAGCGCCTGCCAGCCGCGCTTGGCGGCGGAGCCGGAAGGGTCGCTTGGGGTGGCCGCGGCGGATTCATAACGGAACTGGCCAATCAGTCGCTGCAACTCTTGCGCCATCTGCGCCAGTTCGGCGGCTGCCGTCTGGCTTTCACCCGCGCCGGTGCGGAAGGTTTGCGCCGACTGGGCGACGCTGTGAATGTTGCCGGCAATTTCGGAACTGCCGCGCGCCGCCTCGACGATATTGCGGTTGATCTCGTTGGTGGTGACGGTTTGCTCTTCGACCGCCCCGGCAATCGCCGTCTGAATTTCGCTGATCTGGTGAATGATCTGGTTGATGCGTTGGATGGCGCCTACCGCTTCGGTCGTGTCGGTTTGAATGCCGCCGACTTTGCGGCCAATCTCTTCGGTGGCCTTGGCGGTTTCTTTGGCGAGTTCTTTGACTTCGTTGGCGACGACGGCGAAGCCTTTGCCAGCTTCGCCCGCGCGCGCGGCTTCGATGGTGGCGTTGAGCGCGAGCAGGTTGGTTTGTTCGGCAATCGAAGTGATGACCTTGATGACATTGCCAATCTCGGCGCTCGATTGGCCCAAACGTGAAACCAGCGTGTTGGTGGCCTCGGCGGCTTCGACCACCGTGCTGGCGACGATGGTGGCCTCGGTGACGTTGCGGGCGATTTCCTTGATGCTGGCGGTCATTTCCTCGGTCGCGGCGGCGACGGTTTGCACATTGCTGCTGACCTCTTCGGCGGCGGCGGAAACCACGAGGGCTTGGGCCGACGTCTCTTCGGCGTTGCCATTCATCTGCTGGCCGATCTGATGCAGATTGGCCGAGGAGGTGGTCAGCGTCCCGGCGGCCTGACTAATCGAACGCAAAGTGCCGCTGATACTCGCAATAGATTGATTCAACGCTTGTGCCATCTGGCCGAATTCATCGGTCGAATCAAGCAAGAGCCGGTGTTCCAAATCGCCGCCGGCCAGCCCTTGCATAACCTTGACCGCTTCATCCAGCGGATGTTTGACGCTGCGCACGATCCAAGTGGTAAAGCCCAACGTGCCCGCGAGGGCAAACAACAAAGTCCACAGAATCAAGCGCTGGCCTTGCGCGCTGAGAGCCTCGCTTTCGGCGCGCGATTGTTCGACATCTTTTTCGATGGCGTTCCCCAACCCTTCCAGCTTGCCTTCCAGCGATTTGAAAAGCTCGATATAGGCGGGCAATTTGGCGTTGGCCGCCGCCCGGTTTTTGAAGGCCAACTCCAGCAATGTGCGTGAATCGTTGACGTATGTTTGAACCACCGGAATCACGGCTTTGGCATGGCTGGTGACTGCCTGATCGGGCGAGGTCTTTTCAACGTCGCTCAGAGAACTCTGCAACAACTCGACATGCTCGTTAAAATCCTGGCTGATGCGCGGCAGGTCGCTCTGCCGTGATTGGGCTGCATAGAGCGCGGCGTAAACGTCGGCGCGCAAGGCGTCGTGCATCATGTCGCCGTTCATCTGGTCGCGCTGGACCGAATTGTTCAAGGCCTGTTTTTGCACGGCAGCCGTCATCTGCGATAACCGCGAGTAGCCCGTCAAGCCGACCACCACCAGCGTCAATGCGCTTAACAGCGCCAACCCCAAAAGTTTTTGCCGAAAACCGATTTTGTTCACGAAAATCTCCTGAATGCGGATGTTTGGTTGAAAGACTCGGCCAGCGTCGTTCCAGTCTGACATTGGTTTGAACCGCGCCGCTGGTTTAGCTGACCGATGTCGCGCGTGAGTTACTCAGGGATGCTTGAACAGCAGGCAGTCACGTTCGAATTTATGATTTTGACTTCTTCCCAAACAACGGGTGCTCAATGCTGAGATACAGAAAAACGCCTTGCACACCGTTGCTCGGCCCGACGCCTAGCGGGACTGAGATGCCCGGCACGATCTGTGTTCCGTTGCGGAAGTTATGCGCCCAGCGCACGCCCGGATTGAGAAAGAGCGTGTCGCTGTGTTCGGTCAGGCGCGGCCCCGCCACCGTGCTGTAGCGATTCCAAGCCGTCTCGAACACCGCATGGAAACTGGGCTTGGCCAGCCAGATGACGCTGTGGCCCAGGTTATAGCCCAGTGTACGCGCCTGTTCCCGAGCCAGGTTTTGCGCCGCGGGCGTCACCGTCATTCCGGCATTCCAGTGCATGACCACTTGCGGCGTGATCAGCGTGCTCACCGGCAAATTGACTTGATACCCGACCCCGCCCGCGCCGATGCCTTTTTGGACGCTGCCATTGGGCAACAACAAACTCAAACGCGGCGCGACGGCCCAGCGCGTCGCGCCGCTGCCCACCAACTGATACCGGTAATTGAACGCAATGTCGCCCAGCCCCGTGTCATTGCCGGACGGATCGCTGACGCGTTGGCTGGGCAGCGTGTAACTCAATTGATGTTTCTGGCCGAAGAACGGCCATTCCTGGGTGAAGGTATAAAGGAAGCTGCCGTTGCGTTGGCGCGAGAAGGCGTGAATGTGCTGGATGACGCCAGCTTCCTGGTTATAGGCTTCTTCGATCAAAAAGCTGTTGTCCTGAATGCCGGAGGCTTCGGGTTTGGCGTCTTTTTTGCTGGCTTCCTGGCCGAGTGCTAACAGGGGAAAGAGCAGGGTGCCGCAGAGAAGGAGTAGTCGTTTCATATTATTTATCTCGTTGAATTGTGAGTTGCGGGCAGGGTGCCGCCGGATTGGCTGGCCCCGCGTTGGTTACTTAGCGAGCTGTCACGAACCAAACGCAGCGAAGTGGGAGCGCTTGACCTTTGGATCTGAAATGCGGCGGCCAGCTTGCGCGTCAACGCTGCGCTGTCAGCGGCGTCAACAACGCTTTGTCAAAGGACAGTGGGGCACCGGGGCGCGCCTCACCCGGTTGACCGGGGCCACGGTGGTTGCCGCCGGATTCGGCGTCGAACTGGAACTGACTAATGAGTTGTTGCAGTTCCTGCGCTAAGCGTGAAAGTTCACTGGCCGCCGCTTGGTTGTCTGTGACACCGGCGCGCACGGTTTGGGCCGATTGCGCTACCGTATGAATGTTACCGGCAATTTCGGAACTGCCGCGCGCCGCCTCGACGATATTGCGGTTGATCTCGTTGGTGGTGACGGTTTGCTCTTCGACCGCGCCGGCAATCGCCGTCTGAATTTCGCTGATCTGGTGAATGATCTGGTTGATCTGTTGGATGGCCGCGACGGCTTCGGTCGTGTCGGTTTGAATGCCGCCGACTTTGCGGCCAATCTCTTCGGTGGCCTTGGCGGTTTCCTTGGCGAGTTCTTTGACTTCGTTGGCGACGACGGCGAAGCCTTTGCCAGCTTCACCGGCGCGCGCGGCCTCGATAGTGGCGTTGAGCGCGAGCAGGTTGGTTTGTTCGGCAATCGAAGTGATGACTTTGAGCACGTTGCCAATCTCGGTGCTCGATTCACCCAAGCGTGTGACCAGAATGTTGGTGGCTTCGGCGGAAGTGACCGCCGTGCCGGTAATGTCGTTTGCGGCGCTGACGTTGCGGGCGATTTCCTTGATGCTGGCGGTCATTTCCTCGGTCGCGGCGGCGACGGTTTGCACGTTGCTGCTGACCTCTTCGGCGGCGGCGGAAACCACCACGGCCTGCGCCGAGGTCTCTTCCATGTTCTGGCCCATTTGCAAGCCATTGGCGGTGAGTTCTTCGGCGGCGCTGGCCAGAATTTGGGAATTTTGGCTGATGTTGTGCAACACGTTTTGCATGGCATCGAGCGCTTGATTGAGCGCCTGACCCATCTGGCCCATCTCATCCTGATTGTCGAGTTGGAGCCGGGGCCGCAAGTCGCCGGTCGCGACGACTTCCAACACCTGCACCGCGCTGGTCAAAGACCGCATGATGCCGCGTCCGATCAATACGGCCAGCAAAACCGCCGCGCCCAGAAGCAACAGTCCCAGTACGATCAGCAGCGTCGTGCGCGACTGGATGACTTGGGCGGCATGTTGTTCATGCGCTTTGTTCCAGGTATCGGCCAGTCCGACGGTCTCAACGATGGCGGCGCGATGTTGCTCAAAAATGGGGTTGAGAGTGGTTTTGGAAATGAGCGTGGCCTTGGCCAGATTGCCCTTCAGCACCAGCGGCAGAAATTCCTTTTCGGCCTCGGCAAAGTAAGCGCGCGCGGGCTGGCCGGCTTTGTTGAGCAGGCAGTCTTTCAACTTGCCCGCTTCGAGATTGGTCGTCCAATAGGCGTGCCGCTCTTCGTACTCCTGTTTCTTTTGGCGCAACTCCGCAACCAGTTTTTCGCGTTTGACGGCGTTGGGTTCCAGCAGCATTTCATTGACATTCTTTTCCGCCTCGACAATGTAAAGGGGCGGCGGCAGGATGTCGGCAACGATGTCTTTGCCTTGCACAATCTCGGCATACACCGGGCCATTCACCTTGATCAAATTGATGGTGGCAAACGCCACGACGGCAAGCAGCAAAAAGCCGGCGACAAACACGCCCGTCAGCAGCGTCAATTTGGTTTTATATTTCAGATCACTGAGTCGAATCATGTAAGCTCTCCTTGCGGCAAACGTGGGTCATTAAAAGAGCGGTTGCAACGTGGTGGTTGGCGCGCTCGCAGATTGCGTCGTGGTTGCAACCGGTTTGATTACGGATGCCGGGGGTAAAAGTGTTTGCGGGCTGTCAACGAGTTGACAGTTCTCTGCCTGACAATGTTCGGTGAGCGGTGCGGATTGTTCGTCCCAATCCCGTGCATGGGCGCGCATGATGGCGGGTACGTCCAACAACTCGGTCACGCGTTGTTGGATGATGGCCGTGCCCAGCACGCCCGCGCGTTGCGAGATATGCTGTTGGGTGACGGCTTCTTCGGCGATGTCCACAATTTGATCCACCACCAGGCCGATGGCGCGCGCGTGGCCGGAGTAGACGATCACCGGCAGCGTCTCTGCCGCGCTGGCCGGTTGATCGTCGTAGCCGAAAATTTGCGCCAGGCGCAGTAGCGGCATGATCTGGCCGCGGTATTGCACGACTTCCTGCTGGCCGGCGCGTTCGATGGCAGCCGCTGCAATTTCTTCCAGCCGCGCAACCTGCGCCAACGGCATGGCCAGGCGGCCCTGGCTGCCCAGCCTGAAAATCAGCAGCCTTTGGCGGTTGTGGGCCTCGTCGCTCGTCGCCGTCTCAGCCTCGGCCAAGGCGCGGTCGCGCACGCTGGAAACCACCCCGGCCTGTTGCGCCAAGCCCATGACATCCAAAATCAAGGCCACCTTGCCATCGCCCATAATCGTCGCGCCGGCAAAGGTGGTCAGGCCCTTTAACTGTTTGCTGAGCGGTTTGACCACGATTTCTTCGGTGTCGTTGATGGCATCCACAACCAGCCCGAATTGCCGCTCGTCCGCGCGCAGGATGACGAGATTGACAGCAGCTTCGCCAGTGTGGGCGGCACCCGCGCCGATTTGCAATTCCTGGTTCAGATAAACCAAGGGCAACAGCTTACCGCGCAAGCGGTAGACGGGCGCGCCGTGCACCAACTCAATGCCGGTGCGGGCTTGTTCGTGTTCCAGCCGCACCAGTTCCAGCAGATTGACTTGCGGGATAGCGAAACGCTCGCCGCCGCTGGCGATGAGCAGCGCCGGAATGATGGCGAGCGTCAGCGGAATTTTGATCTTGATCGTCGAGCCTGCGCCGAGCTTGCTTTGAATGTCGAGCGTGCCGCCGATTTTCTCGATGTTGGTTCTGACCACATCCATGCCGACGCCGCGCCCCGAGATATTGGTGACTTTCTCGGCGGTCGAAAAACCGGGCAGGAAGATCAGATTGATGGCCTCGCGGTCGCTCATGCGCGCGGCCTGTTCGCTGGTGATCAAGCCGCGTTGCTGGGCGCGCTGTTTGAGCTTGGCTGGGTCAATGCCCGCGCCGTCATCGGAAATTTCGATATTGACCTGGCCGCCCTCGTGATAGGCGCGCAGGTAAATATGGCCTTCGGCGGGCTTGCCGCGCTGCAGGCGCACGTCGGGCAATTCGATGCCGTGGTCGGCGGAATTGCGCACCAGATGGGTGAGCGGGTCTTTGATCGCCTCGATGATGGTTTTGTCCATCTCGGTTTCTTTGCCCGTGATCTCAAGGGCGATTTTTTTGCCGCAGGCGATGGCCAGATCGCGCACGACGCGCGGGAATTTGTTCCAGATGTTGCCGATGGGTTGCAGGCGCGTTTTCATCACGCTTTCCTGCAATTCGGACGTGATCATATTCAAGCGCTGCGTCGTCGCGCTTAAGCCGCCATCGGTTTGCGTCGCGGCGAATTGCAGGATTTGATTGCGCGCCAACACCAATTCGCCCACCAGATTCATCAACACATCCAATTGGCCGACATCCACGCGGATGCTGTTGTCGGCGACGCTCGGGCCTGCCGCAGCGGCGGGCTTAATGGCCTTTGCGGTGGCGGCTTTGGCGGCGGCGGGTTCAGCCGCCTGGGCGACGGGCGCAGGCGCGGCAGCCGGGACGGTTGGTTGTTCGAGCATGACGAGTGGCGCGTCTGACTGGCTGAGCACGAGTTCCGGTTCAACCCAACCGGCGTCGGCGCGCACGGGTTCAAACGTTTGACTGGCGGACGCCACGGGTTGTGCCGCCACTGCTGTGGGTGCGACGGCCTCTGTTTGCAGCGCCGTCAGCTTGGCGATCAGTTGCGTGTAATCGGCGTCGCCCTCGCTGCGGGTGGTTTCGATTTGGTTGAGCATCTGCCGGACAGCGTCAACCAGCGCCAGCAAGCCGGTCGTGCGTGCGGCATCGAGTTGCAATTTGCCATCGCGCAAACGGCTCAGCAGGTTTTCGCCGACGTGCGTCACGGCTTCCAGCTTGCCGAAGCCGAAGAAGCCGCAGGTGCCCTTGATCGTATGAATGGTGCGAAAGATGCTGGCCAGCGTGCTCTTGGCCGTCGGGTCTTGCTCCAGCGTAATCAAATCGCGGTCGAGTTGATCGAGATTCTCATAGCTCTCGATCAGGAATTCATTGATCAGATTGGCCAGCATTTCGGCTTCTTCGCTGTCCATGCCAGCGGCTTCGGCGGCAGGTTGGGCGGCGGGTTGGGCTGGCTGTAATTCCGGTTGTGTGGCGAGGGACTCTCTCGTAGTGGTCGCCTGATCGTACACTTCCTGTTTTAACGGTGGTGTGGCTGCCGAATCAGGCCGGAGTTTATTGGGTGGTTGAACGATGGTCTGAGTTGGTTGCTTCATATACGTCCGGGGCGCAGCGGGCCAGCACCGGGCCGGCCCGCTTGCCGAATCAAAAGCCAAAGCGAGGAAGGCTGTCGAGAGTCGCGCTGAGCGAGGGCGGCGGGCTACAGCTCTAAATCAGGGAAGATTTGCTCTAAGACATCGGTGACGGCCAGCCCTGAGAGGGGTTTGGTCAAATAGTGATTGGCGCCCAGGGCCAGCCCTTTGTCGCGCATCTCGTCGTTGCCGTGTGTCGAAAGAATGACAATCGGCAAGTTCGCGTAAAGCGGACGGGCGCGTTCAATGAATTCCAGCCCGTTCATTTCGGGCATATCAATGTCGGTGAAAACGATGTCCACGGGATTCGCGGCCAATTTTTCCAGCGCCACGACGCCATTGGGGGCATCAATTACCGACGTACAGCCCAGCTTTTTCAGCGTCATCACGATGAGCTGGCGCATAGTGGTTGAATCGTCAACGATCAAAAAGGATTTGTTCACAGCCATAATGCGTTCCTTCGTTTAAGGTAGTGGTTTGGTGCGTGACGAATGCACGCAGTGTTGTTGAGCAAGTCAAAAAGCGGTTGGCGCCAGGCCGGGTTGCCACGCGGCGGCGAGCACGGCGCGGCGCACGGCTGCTTAGGCCGGTTTGATCAGGTTGATGAAGCTTTCCATAGATTTCACCTTCTTGACGGTTTCGCTATAGACCTTGGAACTGGTTAGCGCGGTAGCGGTTTGGCTGGCGAGCAAATCGAAGAGTTCTTTGTCGAGATCACTCAACCCGCCTTTGTGTTTTTCAATTTCGTAAATGGTGATCAAGCCGATCACGCCGCGCCCTTCAATCTTGAGGGGGACGGCGGCCAGCGGGTCGCCGCTGACGGTGTTGTCAATAAAGAGCGAAACGCCTTCATTCAGGGCTTCGCTGGCCATGCCTTCCGTATGAATCAGCACGCCGTCAGGAAAGCGGCCCTCGATGCCCTCGCCCCCGATCAGCGACAGGCTGCCGGTCTTTTCGTTGTGCAGGAAAATGGCGAACACCGGCGCCGCGACCAGATTCCACAGAATTTCGGAAGCCGTCTTGACCACTTCGGAAAAATCCAGCGTGGAATGCAGTTGGTTGGAGGCGATGTACACGTTGGAGAGCGCCGTGTTGTATTGCTCGATGTCCTCGTAACGGCGGCGGAACTTTTGGGAGCGCTTTTCGAGTTCGCCGATTTGTGTGTTGAGTAAATTCAACTCAGCCTTTAACTGTTCGTTCTCGATGCCGATGCGGCTGCTTTCGAAGCGCTGCTCGGTTTCCAGCCTTTGCCGTTCGAGCAAGAGGTTTTGCACGCGTAGTTGTTCGTTGTCACGCATCAACTCGACGGCCAATTCGCGCGTGCGGCGGAAGAGTTCGCGCAAATCGGCCTGGGCGTGGGCGTTGCCTTCACTGGTGCCGTTGATAAGTTCTTCGGAACGGGCGAAGAGTTTGTTGATTTCCAGTGCGGGTATTGCAGCACTCATGTTGTCCTCTTTTTTTGAAACAGCGTCATTGATTGATCGCGCCATTGAACAAGCTTGACGCTTCTTTGACACTTGCAACGGCAGTAGAGCCGTGTCGGGACTGACGCAAGCAGCAAGGCGCAATGGCACTAATGGAATTCGTGGCGATGGGGTTGCTACAGGGGATTGTTGTAGCTATGAGCAGAGCGGACCAGGGGTTCGCATCACGGCAAAACACCAATGAACAAACTGAACCGGATACTTGGCAGACTGCATACGCGGAAGGTCTCGCTGCCAGGCGTTCAGACACGTTTCACCGAGCTACTGCGCTTTTCGGCATTCCCGCCGCAATACTTAAGGCGGCGGTCTTATAAATCTCCGGGCGTTTGCGCGCGCTGCCGGTACACATAGGCCAGCAACTCCGCCACGACCCGGAAATACTCCGGGGGAATCACGCTATGCACGTCCACCTCGTGATAGAGGGCGCGCGCGAGCGGTGGGTTTTCGATGACCGGCACGTCGTGCGTCTTAGCGATTTCGCGAATGCGCAGCGCCATCCAATCCGCGCCCTTGGCCACCACCAGCGGGGCCATGCTCTTGGCGCGGTCATAACGCAAGGCCACGGCAAAGTGCGTCGGGTTGGTAATGACCACATCGGCGCGCGGCACTTCTTGCATCAACTGCCGCATGGCCAGGGCGCGCGCGGCGCGGCGGCGTTGCCCTTTGATCAGCGGGTCGCCTTCCTGTTGCTTGTACTCGTCCTTGATTTCCTGCTTGCTCATGCGCAGCGACTGTTCGTGCTTGTACCAGCCGTAACCGTAATCGAGCGCCGCCAACACCAAGAGGATGCCACCGGCCCGCCAACCCAATTGACTGATCAAGGCACCTGTGGCTTTGAGGGTTTCGGGCGCGCGGATGCCCACCAACGCGGCGGCTTGCGCTAGGGCGCGCGTGAACAAGCCGTAACAGGCCAGCCCAATCCCGGCCAGCACCAGACACTGTTTGGCCAACTCGACCAGCCGATCCAAGCCAAACACTTTTTTCCAGTTTTCTGCCGGATTGAACCGTTCGGCGTTTGGCAGCAAGGCTTCGGGCGTCAAGGTGAAACCGCCTTGCGCAAAATTGCTGGCCAGGCTGGTTAATAACAGTGTGGCGACGATGGGTAAGGTCAACAACGCGAAATGACCGGCGGCTGCCAGCATAATTCCGTGCGCGGCACTCAGCGTGAGTGACGTTGGTTGACTGATCTGCTGGGCGATACTGGTAATCAAGCGGCCACTGCGCGTGACAAAATCCGGGCCGGTCGCTTCGAGCATCGCGAGCGCCGCCAAAAAACTGGCCGCCGCCGGTAATTCCGGACGCCGCGCGATTTGCCCTTTGCGCCGCGCATCCTCGCGGCGCTTGGGCGTAGCCTTTTCTGTCTTGTCGCTGGCCATTGCTTAAAAAGTAGTCAGTGGTCAGTAGTCAGTAGTCAGTAGTCAGTAGCAATGATGATGGCTACACCGAATAATTCGCGTGTGAATTCAGGGCGTTTTTATGCTGACTACTGACTACTGACTACGATTCTTCTCATTGCGCTCAAGGCGCTGCGCACTGCGCCGGGCAGGAAGAAAAGCGCTCCGCCCAGCAGCCAGATGCCAGCGATGAATTTGACGGGGAAGCCGAGCAGCATGACTTGCAGTTGCGGCGCGGCGCGGCCCACCAGGGCGAGCGTGAATTCGACCGTGAGCAAGACGACGATGGCGGGCGCCGCCAAGGCTACACCGACCGCCAAAGCGTCCGCCGAAAGACGCAGCAGCAATTCGGCCAGCGCCGGACTCATCACGAAGCCGCCCGGCGCAATGGTGTCAAAGCTTCGCACGGTGGCGGCGAGCACCCAGTGATGACCATCCGCGCCGAGTAACACCATCAGCCCGAACATCTGCGCCATCGTGCCGAGCGCCGTTGATTGCGCGCGCGTCGAGGGATCAATGATGCTGCCCAGCGTCAGGCCCAATTGCAGGCTCAACATCTGGGCCGCCAGATCGAGCGCGCTAAAGACCAGCCGTCCGGCAAACCCAAAGACGCAACCGATGGCCAACTCCAATACGATCACGATGCCCAAGCCGAGCAGGTCGGTGGGCGGTGTGCTCAGGCGCGGCGCGACGGCGGGTGTGAGCGCCAGCGCCAAGGCCAGCGCCAACATGGCCCGGATGCGTGGCGCGGCAGCCTGATTGCCCCAGAACGGCGCGAACGTCACCAATCCGCCGACGCGCGCGAGCACGACGCAAAAGAGCAGGACGGGCCGCAACGGTAAGAGAATCGGATCCATACAAACCTATTCGTGCTGCCGCGGCGCTCAGCGGATGTACGGCGTGAAATCCGCCAGCAAGGTCGTCGTGAAGGTCACCAGCACGCGCAACGCCCAGGGAAACATCAACAGAAAAACCAAAAAGATGGCCGCCACGCGCGGCGCAAATGAGAAGGTTTGATCCTGAATCGAAGTCAACGTCTGCAACAGACTGACGATAACCCCGACGGCGATGGCCGCCGCCAACAACGGCGCGGTCACCCACATCAGGGTTTCCAGCGCGCGTTGCATTAAGGTCATGATGAGGGCGTCGGACATAAAGCAGTGGTCAGTGGTCAGTGGTCAGTGGTCAGTGGTCAGTGGTTGTTCAGCAGTAGACAGCAGGCAGCGGGTTACAAAATAACTGACCACTGACCACTGACCACTGACCACTAAACCACGCTGTTGATCAGTGAGCCAATGATCAGATACCAGCCGTCCACCATCACGAACAGCAGCACTTTGAACGGGGTTGAGATCAGCACCGGCGGCAATTGCATCATGCCCATCGAGAGCACGACCGAAGAGACCGCCAGATCAATCACCAAAAAAGGAATGAAGAGTACGAAGCCAATCTGAAAGGCGGTCTTCAACTCCGAAATCATATACGCCGGGATCAGCGCCAGCGTCGGCACATCTTCGGGAACGTTGGGGCGCGGACTGGCCGCCAGCCGCAAAAACAGCGCCAGATCGCGCTCGCGTGTGTGTTTAAGCATGTACCCGCGCAACGGCACCAGCGCGCGCTCCAAAGCATCCATCTGGGAAATCTGACCGGCGCGCAAGGGCTGGATCGCGTCGAGGTAAATGCGTTTGCCCACCGGCGCCATGACGAACATCGTCAGGAAGAGCGCCAATCCCAGCAGCACTTGGTTGTTGGGCGCTTCCTGCAAACCGAGCGCCTGGCGCAGAAAATGAAAGACGACGATCAAGCGCGTAAAACACGTCATCGAAACCAGAATCGCCGGGATAAAGCTGAGCAGGGTCAGCAGGACGATGATCTGCACCGGCAAGGTGGCTTCGATGTTTTGCGCCAAGTCTAAACGCAGCGCCGGATTGTTTGGTGTTTGCGCAGGCGCGGCGGCAGCCGACGCGGCCAAGCCACCAAGCCAGAGCGGCAGCAGCAGCAAGCGCGACAGCCACCTGGCGGCCAGGATTTTGCAACGAAACATTTGCCAAAGAGCATTGAGTGCAGGCTGCAGCCTGCGCGCGCCAAGACAGGCTGAAGCCCGCACTCCATGCTTTTGTGCCCATTGTTGTATCAACCCGGTGCGAACACTCATTGATCATTGCCTGCCGGTTGCATGCCATCGTGCGCGTCAATATTTGATTGTTGCCTGAGCCGTTCATCCGCCAGCGTCAGCGCGCGCGCAAAATTACGGGGCTCCTCTTCGGCCAGTAAATCCGCCACCGAACGCCTGGGCGGCGTGTAAGACAGCGGTCGTTCAGTGCGCGCCGCCAGCAACGTCAGCGCCTGGGCGGTCGAGCCGATCAACAACAACTGATCGCCAAACCGCACTGCCGCAAGTTGCCGCCGGTCGCCCAGCGGAAGGGTGCCCAAGAGCGTCAGTTCCACCGCCGGGCTGTCCGCGCCACCCAGCGGAGTGCCATTCAAGCGGCGCAAAGCCCAGGCCGTCGCGACGATCAAGCCGACAATCAGCAACAACGCGCCCACCGTGCGCAACAGCAATCCGCCCGCGCTGGGCGCACTTTCCGGCGGAGCTTCGGCGGGTGGCGTCATAAACGGGAGCCGTTCGTAGTTTTCCTGTCCGGGTGCGGCTGGCGCTGGCTGGGCGCTGGCGCAGGGCAGACAACCGCCGCAGAGCAGCACGCTCAGCAGAATGTATCTCAGCCAGCGGCGGTTCACACACATCAGCGTTCCTCGGCGATGATTTCATTGATGCGGACGCCGGTGCGGTCTTCGATCATGATGATCTCGCCGCGCGCGATGCGTTTGCCGCCTGCCATCAGGTCAACGCCTTCGCCCGTCGAGCGCGGCAATTGAATGATGCTGCTTTGTTCCAGCGCCAAAATTTCTTCAGCCGTGATTTTGGTGCGGCCCAATTCGACGGCGAGTTGCACGCTCAGATCCAGGAAGTTGCTCCAGGTTTGAATCTCCGCCCGGTTGGCGGCGCGAATGGCATCTTCATTGGGCTTGCGCATAAAAATTGATGTTAGAGCGGGATGCAATTGCGTTTACGGGAGCGCGTTGTGCCGGGACGGTACCGCGCGCGTGAGCAAGCGGCACGGCAAGTTTATGCCGGGACGGTACCGCGCGCGTGAGCAAGCGGCACGGCAAGTTTATGCCCTTGGCTGAACAGCCAAAGCCTCGCTGGCTGACGCGCGCGGTACCGTCCCTCTACGTAACTTTTCCCCTTGACCGCTGTGAAAACCGAGCTAGAGCTGGACGATAAATTCCGTGATGTAGATAGCCTCGACTTTAGGCTCTTCAGAGGCAGCGCGGGCGGCGCGCAACAGTTCTTTGCGCAATTTGTTTTTGCCCTCGGCCGTCAACACTTCGGCGGAGGATTTGGTCGTAAGCACCGCCAGCATGGCGTTGCGAATGCGCGTGGTGAAAAGCGCATCCGGTTTTTCGGCGCCCGCTTTCTCCTCACCGCCGACACCCAGGCTGACGGTGAGCCGCAAATAACGCGCTTCACCCGCATCGGCCAGATTGACGATGTACGGCTGTAACTCGATGACGTGTTTGACCGCGCTATCATCCGGCAGCGTCAAGGCGGCTGACTTTGGTTTTTTGCCGGGCGCTTCATCCGCGTTGGCCTCTTCATCGGCGGCGGGTTCTTCTTCGTCGCCCTTGGCGGGTTTCTTTTTGCCTTTTTCGGCGGCGGCCTTCGCCTCGACCTTGCTGTGTTGCAGGTAGTAATACGCGCTGCCGCCAGCGCCCGCCAGCACGACCACGGCGATGACGATAATGATAACCATCTTGTTGGACTTGGGCGGAGCCGCCCCGGCCTTTTCTGTCGCCACTGAATCAGACATACAACCTCCGGTGCTCGGCCAGTGCGAGTCGCGTGCCGCACCGGGGGCGCGGCTTATTCGTTCACACGGCCAAGTAATTGAACGAGTTACTGTATTGATGAATTTGTGCTGGGCGTCTGGCGTCAGCAAGCCGATAAGCAGGCATCGGATTTATGACACTTGCCGGGCGGCAGGCGCTGCGGAGATTTAACCCTCCCTTCGTAGCAGCGAATTTATTCGCGGCGCGACAGCGCGAATAAATTCGCTGCTACGAAGGGAGTATGGAATCTTCGCTAACGTGCCTTGCTGCGCCGCACACCCGGCGGAAGCTGGTCGGGTTCACCCACGGGCACCACGCCTTCGTTACGCAGCTTGCTTTCATTTAAGCGTTTGGCAGGCGTATTGACGGGCGTTTCTTGGGGTTCCGGCGCGGCGGGCGCCGATTTTTTTGGGGCCTGCGGTTCGCTCTCAGGCTGGGCGCTGGCATTGTGTTCGGGTGCTTCGGGGTTGCTCTTGCCGCCGAAAAGTTTGGGCACGCTGGACGCGCGCAGGTGCGTGACGGTGATGCTGATGCGCCGATTGCCGGGCGCAAAAGGGTCGCTTGGATAGAGCAATTCGGTGTCGGCGTAACCGACGACGCGGCGAATCTGGTCGGGCTTGACGCAACTGTGCTCTAAATAGCGGCGCGCCGCATTGGCGCGGTCGGCGGACAATTCCCAGTTAGTGTAAGACGACCCGTTCGGAAAAACATGGCGATCAGTGTGTCCGCCGATAAAGATCGGATTGGGTAAATCGCAAATGCTGGTGGCGATTTCAGTCAGAATCTGCCGGGCGCTCTCGGTCAATTCGGCGCTGCCGCTGGTGAAAGAAACCCGTTCGGCTTTATCCAGAATTTGAATGCGCAAGCCATCCTCGGTGACTTCCACTTTGACCTGGTCTTTGACGGAGGAGAATTCAGGGCTTTTCTGAAATTTCTTGCGCAAGAGCACCGCCGCGCTCATCAAGGCATCTTCGTTGTCCTGCGGGTTCGGCTCTTTGCTCATGTTTTTTGAACGGCTGAGGATGCCGCCTTTCATGGTGCTGAAGACGCCGGGCGATTTGAAATAATTGGCGATGGATTCTTTGAGTTTGACGTCGGCCTGCGAGACCAGCCAGAGCACCAGAAAGAGCGCCATCATCGCCGTGACGAAATCGGCATAGGCCACCTTCCAGGCGCCGCCGTGATGGCCGCCGTGCCCTTTGACCTTTTTGACGCGGCGGCGCGGTTTTTTCTCCGGCGTCATGGCGGCTTGTTGACCAGCCTTCATCGCGGTTTGATCTCCTTCAGCTTGGTTTCCATCTCGACATTGCTCGGACGGTCGAAGCTGAAAATCGTTTTGCGCGCAAACTCAGCCGAGGTCAATGGCGCTGCGCCATTGGCAAAGGCCAGCAAGCCGGCTTTCAAACAGGCGTAGTATTTCGCCTCTTCGTGCGCCAGGTTTTCCAGGTTGGTGGCCACCGGCCCGACGACGCCATACGAGAGTAGGATGCCCAGAAAGGTGCCGACCAGGGCCGCGCCGACGTGATGGCCCAATTCTTCGGGCGGGCCGTCCAGATGTTGCATTGTGACGACAATGCCGAGCACGGCGGCGACGATGCCCAGCCCCGGCAAGGCGTCGGCCAGGCGCGTCAGAATGGCGGGCGCGATGGCGCTCTCTTCGTGATGCGTTTCCAGCTCGGCATCCATGAGTAATTCGAGTTCTTCGGGTTGGGCGGCGCCGTTGACCAGCATTTTCATGGCATCACAAAAAAAATCCACCGCATGATGGTTGGCCATAAAGACGGGATATTTCGAGAAGATGCTGGATTTGTGCGGGTCGTTCACGTCGCCTTCCATCGAGAGCAGGCCGCCTTTTTTGGCATTCACAAAGACATCGTATTGCATGCGCAAGGCTTCGAGGAAAGAGTCTTTGTTGTAGGGCGAGCCTTTGAGCGCCGCCGGGATTTTCGCCCCGAGCACCATCAGCAATTTGAGCGGATTGGCCGTCATCACCGCACCTATCGCCGCGCCGCCGATGACGACGAATTCGGACGGCTGCACGAGTACGCCGAGCGGGCCATCCACCATCAAATAGCCGCCCAAGACGCACCCCAAGACCACCACGAGACCAATGATAATAAACATAACTTTGCTTGTTTGGAGAACGCGGCCAAGCAGCGCCTGGCCCGCCGGAAACTTTGCCGTTGAGAGAACGCTAAGCAGAGAGAAGCCGCCCACGACAGCCTCTCCCTGCTTATCGTCAACGAGTCGGGCGGACTTAAGCGGTGTCAGCGTGAGCAGGGTGGGTCAAAGACGCTCGGTCACACCGCAGCGCTGAATCAATCATTGACGAAATTCTGCGCGCGCTCGAGGTTGTACGGCAAATCCCGCAGCACGATGCTTGCGCCTTGTTCGTTGAGTTTGAGGAAGAGCGCCGCCGGATGGGTCAACAGGCGCGCGGGCGTTAAATTGGCTAGCACTTGGGCGCGGCTGGCCGGTGGTTGTTTCAGCGCAAAGGTGGTCAGACCGTCGGCCAGCGCCGCCAGCGCGACATAAGGCCGTTCGGCGGCGGCCTCTAAAAAACAATGATGATGCGCCATCGTCTCGATGACGGCGACGGGCAGCTTCCACTGTTCGCCGACGACGCGCCCGACACGCGGGTGATAATCGCGCACCAGGCTTTCAATAATCGGGCGCGGCAGCGGGCCAGGGTTGAGTTGTGAACGCCGCACCTGCTGAATGAGCGCATAAATAATCGTTTTGCCGAAATCCATCAGCAGGCCGCACAGGAAGCCATGCCCGGCATTCAGCCCGATGCAACCGGCCAGCGTTTGGCCGACAAAGGCGGCGGCGGCGGAATGAATGCTCAAGGCGCGCTGTTCGGGGGCAAAAATATCCTGGCCGAGCCGCTGGCGTTGCAACGACGCGGCGAGCACCAGGTTGACGACCGCCGTTTCGCCCAGCCGCTGAATGGCGTGCGTCAGCGACGAAACCTGAACTTCACCGCCGAAGCTGAACGAGTTGGCGCTGCGCAAGAGCCGCGCGGCGACCGCCTGATCGGTATAGATCAAAGTGCCCAGTTCGCGCAGCGAGTAATCTTTTTTGCGCGTCAGTTCCAGCACGCGCACGGCCAATTGCGGCATCACCGGCACACAGAAATCTTCGCGCAATAACCGGTCAACCAGCGCCAGGCGCAAGGCGTCGGCCAGGCCGAAGGTCTCGGTGTAGTCTTCGGTTTCAGCCCAATCATCAGTTTGTGCGGGCGGAGTTTTGGCCGGCTGTTGTTGCTGTTGTTGCTGTTGTTGCTGTGCGCAAGCCGCCACCAACAAACGCTCAGGCGAGATTTGCAGGTTGATAAACAACGCCTGGGGCGGCAATGGGCCGCCGCAAAACGCGTAGTGGCCCGAACGCCAGTTGAGTGCTTCACAGAGCACAGCGGTAATTTTTTCGGCGCTGGCCAAAAAGGTCTCGGCGACCGAGGCGGCGGCAATCTCGCCGCGCACAAAGTAAAGCTGTAAGGGGTTGTCTGCGCCTTGCCGCATGGTCAGGCCGCCGGTGCGGCGCGTCAGGGCGATCCATTGAATCAAATCGCCGAGCGGCAAGGTATGCGTTTCACCTTGGATCATACCCGTCTCACCTTCTGGTTTGCTAAACGTCAACTCGGTCAAGCGCGCGATGGTGCGCGTCTCAAGGTTGGGGAGCAGGTGTGGCGAGGGGCGTAATTAATCAATCAATCTATGAATATGTCGCGGTGTGAAGGGCGCAGTACCGCGCTTAGGCGGGCAGCTCGATCCGGCTGCCAACCGGGCGGTACTTGCGCCAATCATCCAATCGCTATGGGCCTAGATCGATTCAATTGCGTAAAGGGTAAAGCGCGGAGCGCCGGAGCAGTACCGCGACAGTGATGGAGCGGCCTTGGTGACTCCGACATTGTTCCGTTAGGTCTGTGGCGTCAGGCTCCGCTCCATCACTATCGCGGTACCGTACCGCTGCGCGGTGCTTACCATACACGCAAATGAAAACCGATCTAAATAATCTGAATCACGTCTTGCAGGGTTTGGTTGATCGTCGTGATCACGCGTGAATTCGCCTGGAAACCACGTTGGGCGACGATCAAATCGGTAAACTCATTGGCGATGTCTACGTTGCTCTGTTCCAGCACGCCGCCGATGATTTCGCCGCGTCCGCCCGTGCCCGCCGCGCCAATCGAAGGCGCGCCCGACGCCACCGTTTGGCCATACAGGTTGTCGCCCAAACGGCTCAGGCCTTCCTGCGAATTGAACGTCGCAATCGCGACTTGCCCGACCGTGCGCGTCTGGCCGTTGCTGTAAACCGCGATCAACACGCCGTCGCCTTTGGGGCTAAACGAAAGCCCCGCCAGCGTGCCCGACGCAAAGCCGTTCTGTTCGGTCGCGGCCACCGCCGAGGTGGCGTTGTAATTGGTCAACAGACTTTGCCCCTTCGTGCCGTCCTCGTTGAGTTGATAGAGCGCGATGTCGAGGCTGGGCAGCGTGGCGCCCGCGAGTTTGGTTTGATCGGGCACGATGGCCAGCGTATTCGGCGCCGTCAATTGCCCATTGGAATCGAAGGTCAGGTTGCCGGTCGCCGCCGCCGCGCCGCCGTCAATGCTGACTTGTGCGGCGTTGCCATCCAGCGTGGCCTTGACGGTATAAGCGCCGTCGCCGGTTTTGGTGTAAATCAAATCCATCGTGTGCGCCACGCCCAGCGAGTCATACACCTCGACGGGCGCGTGGAATTCGGCATTCACCGCATCGGTCGAACTGAGATTCATGTGGAACGAAGCTTTGCTGGTGACAACCGGGCTGGCGAATTGGCCGAGCGGCACTTGCAGCGAATTCAACGGCGCGCCCGGCGGAATCGCGCCGTTATTAGCCTGATAGCCTTGCACCAGATCGCCGGTCGAATTCACCAGATGGCCGTCGCGGTCGAGCGTCAAGTCGCCCGCGCGCGTGTAAGCGGTGTCGCCGTTTTTCGAGGACACCACAAAATAGCCGTTGCCGCGAATGCCGGCATTGAGCGTCGAGCCGGATTCATCTAGCGAACCCTGGGTGAAATTGGTGGTCGTGCCTGCCGATTGCACGCCGCCGCCGATTTGCACGGCGAGGCCCGCGCCATTCAGCTTGGCATTGAGCGAATCGTGAAAGACGTCGGCGAAGTTGAGCGATTTGGCCTTATACGCCGTGGTGTTGGCGTTGGCGATGTTATTGCCCGTGACGCCGAGCGCCTCCGAGTTGGCCCGCAGGCCCGACAACGCGGTCGAAAAGGTAAGAGCCATGTTTATTCCTCCGGGAAAGTCCGTGACGACAGCCATGCGCAACAAGGGCCACCATGCGCAACACGGGACTGCGAGCAACGGGAGATCAATTGATTAGATCGGTTTGCACTTCGGTGTACGGGAAAAGCGCGGCGTGGGGCAGTACCGCGCGCGTCAGCAAGCCGAGACGGCGCGTTTGTGTTGCTGGGCCAAACTTGACGCGCCGCTTGCTGACGCGCGCGGTACTGTCCCGGTGCAACCGTCTCGTATTTGCAATTGCAACCCGCGCTAAGCGGCGGGCAGGGAGATGTCGCCCAGCGCCGCTTGCGCTTTTTGCGTTGATGTCTGTGGTTTTTGCAGATTCAGCAATTGATTGATGCGGTCATTGATGCTGGTGAGTTGCTCCAGCGAATTGAATTGCGCGAGTTGCGCGACGAACTCCGCTCCTTGCTGCGGTTCGAGCGGGTCCTGATGTTTCAATTGCGCGATGAGCAAGGTCAAAAAGGTGTTCGCGTCCACGCCTTTGTGCGACTTGTTCGCCGTCGTGTCGCTGCTGGCGGCAGCCTTGCCGGTCGTGGTCAACGCGGTCAGGTCTTGCGGATTGATCGTCATAATGTTTTCTCTGCGCACGCGCGGCGGCGTGCTGCCTAAAACCCGCCGTGAATGGCTGCACATGGGGCAGGCGTCAAGCCTGTCCGCCGGACGTTGTGCAACAGCTCTAAGCGAGCAAATTGATGAGCCTGTCGGCGGCGCTGGTTGCGCCACCGTTTGGTACCGGCTCGAAGTCAAAAGATTCAGCCTCAGGAATGCGGGCTGGAGGCGTGGGAGCGTGTTGTGAGTCTTGCCCGCCGGCGTGCCAGCCTTGTCCCGGTTGGTCGGGGCTGGTGTTGATGTCCAACTGCCCGACCTGCAAGCCGGCCTGTTCCAGCGTGGCGCGCAACTGGGCCAGTTCGCTGCGTAACACCTGCGTCGTCTGTTCGCGCTCGACCGTCAGCCGGGCGCTGAAACGGCCTGCCGTATCGCAGCGCAACTCGATTTCCACTTGCCCCAATTCGCGGGGCCGCAGTTTGAGCCGGATGGTGCGCGGCTCATTGGGCGCGAGTTCGGCGCTGGCATTAATCAAAGGTTCGGCCAGTTGCCTAGCCACGTGGCCGTCATTGACGTCACGCATGTCCACCTGCTGTGCAACTGCGGTGCCACGCTCGGACGCCGACGGCGCAAGAGCGCCGGTGACGTTGCGCGGCGGTTCCTCGGTGTTTTCCCGGATGGTTTCGCGCGCGGCCTCTGGCGCGGCAGTCACAGACGAATTCAAACCAGCGTGCCGCAACGCTGGCGCAAGCTCAGAGGAAAATGCCGCCGTTGTCGTCACGGGTTGCGCCGCCTGTTCCGGCGATGGCTGGGATAGTGTGTGGCGTTCAACGGCCCGCGCATGCTCAAGCGCCACGCGTGGGAGCGCCAAATCGCCCGTCGCGCCCGGCAGCGGAGTTGTGCCTGTCAAACCCGGCGGCGGGGCGGCCACGCGTTCCAAGGGCTGTGTTGGCGCGGGTTCCGTGCTGGCTTCCGGCGGCGGCAAGACGGGCGCACCCACATCTGAAGCGCTGTTTCGCCCGCTTGAGTTTTCAGGTTGCAACATTTCGAGGTTGGGGATAGGCAGCGGCGGACTCACGCCGCGCAACGGAAATTCAGCCGCGCTCGCGTTAGGTGGCGCGGGCCGGGAGGCCGGTTCCGTAACGCGCTTGAGCGCCGCCGTCCAACGCGCCGCGCTGGCGTTTTGCGCGGCTGGTTGCGCTGTTATCCGCAGGGCTGGCGCGGGCGCGGCAACGATGTTGGTCGTCCAGACACTGGCGGAGGCGGGCGGCGAAAAATAAACGGGCACGCTGGTGTTGGCAGGCTGCATTGCCACTGCCGGAGCGGCACTGGGCGCCGCTGCCGCCAGCATTGGTGTCAATGTCCCGACACCTGCGGGGTTAAAGGGCGACACTGGCGGGTCAGGAATTTGGCGCTCGCCCAGCCATTCGTCCGTTGCCGCGGGCGCGCTGCTGGCGGATTCGGTCGCCACCGGCGTGCTGAAAACGTGCGTGGCAACCGCGCGTGCAGTCACTGCCGGCGTGCCTGTTTCAAGCGCGGCCAAATCCGCCAGCAAGGACTGTGGCTGTAAGCGTTCGCGCGGCGTGGCTGGTTGATTCATGGCTGGTTGATTCATGGCTGGTTGATTGAAGACCGGCCCTGCGCTTTCGGCAGAAGCAGGCGCACTTATTAGCGGGGGCGCTGCGGTGAAGGCCGTGTCAGGCGCGCCGGGTGACTGCGAAAGTGCCGCAGCAAAGTGCCGTTCAATGGCGGAGAACGTTGTGCGCAACAGCTCCACGCCGAACCTGGGCGGCCTGGACGCGACCTCGCACTGCGCCAATGGGTTGATCCCTTGCGCGCTTTGTGCAGGGTCAATCAGCGGCTCGGGCAATAGCTCAGATGTGGGTTGAATCGGCGGTTGGTCTGCGTCTGTTTCCGCGCTGCTGGCTGGTTCTGTATCAGGCGAGTCCGGAGAATTGATCACTGGCAGCGCGGCTGGCGCTGCCACGACGGGCTGCAACGTGGGCCGCTGAGCCGCCGCCACCGGATTGGACAACTCGTGCTCGAAGGCGCGCTGCGTTTGCGGCGCCGCAGTCGTAGGCAATTGCAACACTAACTGGAAGGTGCGTTGTCCGGGGCTGCTCGCCCGCGCGCTCAGCGTGGTCGTGAACGGCAGGCGCTGGACGCGTTCGCCTTCTTCTTTCACCACGCGCCAGGCTGGCGTTGGTTCAGCCGCCACGTCGTTCGGCGTGGTGGCGGCGAACGTCTGTGGCGCGACTGTCGGAATGGTTGTTTCTTGGGGAGCAGGCACGTCTGGCAGTTGATCCTCAACAGCCACTGCGATCTGAGCCGCTGCGGCAATTACTGAAGCGGCTGGCGGTGCAACAGGCACAGGCGTTTCTGTCATTCCCGACGCGGGCGGCGCAAGGGGCACGCGCGGCGCGACGGCTAACTCTGGCAGCGACTCTAACCCCGTGGGCGCGGCTTGTTCAGTGACCGCCGCGAAAGCGTTGTTGATCACCGCGACCTGTGACGCAGCAGTTGTGAGCATTGCCGTGGGTGTCGCCAAGTTGGCTGCTGTGGGTGGCGTTTCCACAAGCAAAGCTTCCGGTTGCGGCTTGGCCAGCACCGCATACGGCAGTGTGTTGGGCGGCACAACCGAGGCTTCATCGTTCAGCACCGTGTTCAGCACCGTGCGCGCGGCTTGGCTCGCTGTGAGTGGCGTCTTCAGGGTTTCTGTCGTTGCAACGCTGCTGGCATCGTTTGTCTGCTCAGGCATCTGTTCAGGCGTCTGCTCAGAGCGAATCAGCGGGCGCTCTGATTGCGCTGTCGTTTCGTGCACGGGTTCTGCAACTGGTTGCCGATCACGCGCGGCTGATGGGAGTGAAGCGTTGATCAGTTTGGCGACGCGCACAGCCGGTATCGCCGGGTTTGGCGAGATGGCAGCTTGGTCAAGCGGCGTCGCGCGTTGAGCGGGTTGGCCAAAGGTGAAGACTGGCTGGCCCGGCAAACCGGCAGCAGCGAAACCGGGGTAAGGCGCAGGGTTGTCTGGCGGCGCAACTTCAGGCTGCCGGGACGTGGCCGAAACGTTAGGCGCGTTTGTCTCAACCGCTGGCTCAACCACCACGGCGAGTTGTTCAGACGCAGCGTGGACGGTGGCGAAAGAGACAGACTGGTCGGGCGGCGCGGCTGGCGGTTCTTCGTGAGGAGCCGTGGGCGCAGGCAGTTTTTCGCTCAGGAAAACGACGTTGGCGTTTGCACGCGGCGTCTGTCTGCCGACATTCGCGCCATTCGTAGAGGCCGAAGCGGGCGGCTGCGCCGGGGCAGTCGCGAGCTTGTCAAAAGCTTCCGGTGGTCTGACTGCCGCCTTGCCGGCGTTGGGCTGAGCGGCTTGATGCATTGGCTTTGGCGCGTCGTTTGGCGCGTCGGTGGCGGTTGCAAGCCGGGCGGGGCCGCCGGATGTCAGCGGCTTCAACAAGACTGCTTCAGACTCGCGGGACGGCAGTGGCGACTCAGCGTTGCGCTCGAAGGCGGGCGCTTGAGCCTGCTCAGTGGGGCTGGCGTTGTGTGCGGCTTCGATTGGTTGCGGGGCGGGCGCGTCACCCGTTTCTGCAAGCTGGCCAATGCCGGGCGCGACTTCGGCATTGTTGCCGGAGTTCTTGATTGACGGCTGTTCGACGTTTGACGTGACAACCATCTGAGGCAGCGGAAGACTGATTGGCAGCAGCGCGGCAGTGCTGGGCGCGTCGTCTACCTTTTGATCAGCCGCGCTGAGCGCGTCGTCGGCCAGTTGCGTAGGCTGCGGTTCGGCAGCTTCAGTGCGTGGCGCTGGCGTGGGTATTTTGCCTGGCGGTACGTCAAAGCTGCTGAGCGTGGGCAGGCTGGCTTGCGAATCTATTGTTGACCGCGTTTGTGGCGGCTGAGCAAGCGTGACTTTTTCGGCAAGCAGGCGGTCATGTTGCTTGGGCAGCGTGTTGAGCGGTTCGGCAGGCGCCTGCGCCGCAGTGTGGTTGGGTTCGGCGGCTGGCGTGTCCTGCGTTTCAGCGAAACCACCGTCCGGTTGCGGCATTGGTTGGATGGTTTCCGGTATTGCCTTACTGCGCAGGTGCGCTTCAACCGGCAAGGGTGGCGTATGCAGCGGCGTTGCTGGCGGTAGCGTTTGAACGAGCGCCACGGTGGTTTGGGCGTTGTTCAGGTTGGTTGCCGCCAGTGCTGGCGGCTCAGCAGGTGCGCTGTCAGGCATCCCGGTTGCGGGTTCGTTGCTGGCTATGAGTGTCGCGGTCTCAACGCGTTGCGCGTCCGGCTGCCAGTTGGGCGAACGAGCAAGGGCGGCCCCCGTGGTTTCGCGCGGCAGGTTGCGGTCTAGTTGCCATTGCTTGCGCACCGGGGGCGCTGTCAACGGCGCAGCATGTTGTTGGGCTTGGGGTGCGGCGTGCAGTAGCAAGCCCGCAGGTTCAACTGATTTGTCCGCTGGCGGGCCAGATGGCGTTGTTACGAACGGCGGCGTTGCGAGCGGTGGCGCGTCGTGCCTGGCGGCTGTTTCGCGCTCGACCGCTGCTGGCGCGGTGTGATCGGAAGGGGCGGCGGGCGGCAATGTTGCAGCCGCTGCCAGTGGTGTTGCCGGTGGTGTTGCCGATTGTGCTTCCTGTAATGCTGTTGCTTGTAACGCAGGCTCAATTTCCGGGCTTGCGGCCGTGGCGACCGGCTCCGGCGTGGCGGGTTCGTTTGTTGCTGCTTCAGCGCGTTCGTTATGGCTGGTCTTCCGGCCTTCTGCCGGCCAGCTTGCCGTGCCCTCGCTCATCTGTTCGAGCAGCAACGCGGCAAAGTTGTTGGCGCTGCCGTCGGGCGGCGCTGTTTTATCAGCGAGCGGCTTATCGGCGAATAGGGCAGGCGTGAGAGCGGATGAAAAAACCAGCTTAGACATTTTCTTCCTCCAGGCCGCGCCGCACGATGTTGGCGGCCATTTCGTCCAGAAAATTTTGTTCGGCTGACGCGACTTCGGCCTCGTGGCGTTCTTTTTGGCGTTGTTTGAGCTGGCTGGTGATTTCGGCTTCCCGCGCGGCCTCAATCGCGCTGGTGCGCACGGTTTCGCGCTGTTGTTCCAGTTCCGTCAAACGTTCGCGCAACGCGCGTTCGCGTTGCGCCAGAAAATCCAAGTAGCCCAGTTGCAACGCCAATTCGTCGGCGTAAACCTGCCCGGTCGCGCGGGCCATTTTGCTTTCCGCCGTTGCGCGCTGGCGTTGCAATTCTTCCAACGCCGCCTCAGCGGCGCTGACGGCGGCACTGGCTTGCAGCAAGGCGCGCTCGGCTTCGTCGCGCCGTTGCGCGCGCAAGTTGTGCACCGTTTGCAATCTGAACCTGAAGCGTTTCATCGCGCGCCCTCAAGACTGAACTCACGCGTGAGGCGTTCGACGACGGCTGGGAATTCGACCGGTTCTTGCCGATCCTGGCGCAGAAAGCTGTTGATGCGGTCGTATTGCGCAATGGCCTCGTCAATACGCGGGTTGGTGCCTTTTTGATAAGCCCCGATATTGATCAGGTCTTCGGCGGCGGCATAGGTGGCCAGCATCTCGCGCACGCGCGCGGCGGCGGCGGCTTGCGGCTTGGTCGCGACAGAATTGAACAGGCGCGAGGCGCTGTGCAGCACATCAATGCAAGGGTAATGATTGCGCGCGGCCAAGGTGCGCGACAGGATGATGTGACCATCGAGAATGCCGCGCACGGCATCGGCGATGGGTTCGTTCATATCGTCGCCTTCGACCAGCACGGTGTAAAAGGCTGTGATCGAACCGCCGGTGCCAAAATTGCCCGCGCGTTCGAGCAGGCGCGGCAGCAGCGCGAACACCGAGGGCGTATAGCCTTTGGACGAAGGCGGTTCGCCGGCCACCAAACTGATCTCGCGTTGGGCCATCGCAAAGCGTGTCAGCGAATCCATAATCAACAGCACTTGGGCGCCCGCATCCTTGAAGTATTCCGCCACCGCCGTCGCCACCAAGGCCGCGCGAATGCGCACCAGCGGCGAATCGTCAGAGGTCGAGATGACCAGCACGGAGCGTGCCAAACCTTCGGGGCCGAGTTCGTGCTCGACGAATTCGCGCACTTCGCGCCCGCGTTCGCCAATCATCGCGATGACGTTGACGTCGGCGGTCGCATGTTTGGCCATCATGCCCAATAGCGTGGATTTGCCGACGCCCGAACCGCCGAAGATGCCGATGCGTTGCCCGGTGCCGACCGTCAGCAAACCGTCAATCGCGCGCACGCCCGTGCCCAGGGCTTGCGTGATGTTGGCGCGCGCCAGCGGATTGGTGGAACGCCGATGCAACGGATAAAAACCCGCATGTTCGACCGCGCCCAATTCATCGAGCGGTTCACCCAGCGCATTGATGATGCGGCCCAGCATTTTCGGCCCGACGGGCGCTTCGGCGACTTTGCCCGTCGCCACGACCGTATCGCCCGCGCGCACGGCGGGCATCGGGCCGAGCGGCATCAACAGCACGGTCGAATCGCGGAAGCCGATCACTTCGAGCACTGTATTCAGTTCGCCCGTGCGCCCTGCCAAATAGCACAATTCGCCCACCGAAACCGACGGGCCTTGCGATTCGATCACCAACCCGACCGCGCGTTTGATCGTGCCGCTCAGCCGCACCGGATCGAGATTCGCCAAGCGTTGAAAGTAGGAGGAGAAAGGGGCGGTAATGCGGAGCGGGCCGGTGTTTTCCATAGTTAGAAAAAAAGGTACTGATGTTGAGAGCGCGGGTGTTCTTGATCTTGCGCGCGAGTTCCGCGTGCGAACTGCAAGCCCTGAAAGGGCGACATTCAATAGCCGGGGGCAACGCCCCCGGAGCGTGTGAAGAAGGCTCCCCGGCCCTGACAGAGCCGCATTTGAAGTCGGATGCGACCCTGACAGGGTCGAGGAATCACGCGCGCCTTTCCGTGGGCACTGCCCAGGGCTATTAAATTTCGCCCTTTCAGGGCGCGGCCAAGCCAGGGTCAAACACTCAAAAACTCTTGTTCAATTTCGGCGAACTGTTGCTCAATGCGGGCGTCAATTTCGCCGAGTTCACTTTGCACGATGCAACCGCCCAGACCGACCGTGCGGTCTTCGACGATTTCGACGGCGCCCTCGCTGTTGAGGCGTTCGCGGTGCGACCAAACGTAGGCATAGTCGTCGGGATGCAAGCGCACGGTCGCGTTGGCGCGGCTGTGCAGGCGGCCCAAGGCGACGCGCGCCAGGGTCAGCACGATTTCGTGATCAACGCGCACCTCGCGTTGCACGACCTTCTTGGCGATTTCCAGCGCGAGCCGCACCAGGTCTTGTTCCGCCCGGGCGGCCATCTGTTCGCGCAAGCCCGCCAATTCGTCCAGCGTGGCGGTCAGTTGCTGGCGCAGATCGGCCACGGCGAGTTGCAGTTCCTCTTGCGCTTGCGCATGGGCGACGGCCTGGGCTTCGGCGAGACCGCGCGCGCGCGCGTCGGCTTCGAGTTCGGCGACGCGCGCCTGGGCGTTGGCGAGTTGGCGTTCGGCTTCGGCGCGCGCGGTGCGCACGATGCCGTCAGCTTTGGCCGAAGCCGCCGCCAGCAATTCCTTCACTTGCACGGTGGACTCGGGGCCTTTTCCCGGTTCCTTGCCGGTGGCTTTTGCGGGCGCTGTTTCTGGCGCTTCGGTGGTGGCGGGCGTGCCGGGCGCTTGGCGTGACGGCGGCGGAACGCTGGGTGTGGGCGCGAATTGCACCGGGCGATTGGTCTTGGCCACGCTGGGCGGGCTGAAGGGGTTGATGGTGGGGGTTTCGCCCGCCTTGATCAGCTTAACTGACATAAGCGTCCTCTCCGCCAGCCGCGAGGCTGATGATGCCTTGTTCGTCCAGCTCGCGCAGGATGTCAATGATTTCGCGTTGCGCGTTGTTGACATCCTTGGCGCGCACTTGGCCCATGAAATCGAGCTCTTCCTTCATCATTTCGACGGCGCGCGTGGACATGTTGCCGAAGAAACGATTTTGCAATTCCGGCATGGTGCCTTTTAGCGCCAGCGTCAGCACCTTCTTGTCGGTGCGTTGCAGAATTTCGCGGATGCCCACGTCGTCCAGCAGCAACAGATCGTCGAAGGTCAGCATGCGATTGCGGATTTCGAGCGCGAGTTCGGGCTGCGCGCCTTCGATTTCTTCGAGCAGCTTGCGCGAGACGTCGCGACTCAGCCGGTTGCAAAGTTCGGCCACCGAACGCAGGCCGCCCACCGATTGGCGGTTCATATCGCCGATGCTCTTCAGCTTTTGATCGAGCACGACCGAGACGCGCCGGATCACGTCCGCCGAAATGGTTTGCAGGCTGGCCATGCGCAACACGACATCGGCGCGCACCGCTTCGGGCATATAGGACACGGTGTCGGCGGCGGTCGAAGCGTCCAGATGCGCCAGCACCAGCGCCACCGTTTGTGGGTGTTCGTTTTGGAAGAGTTTGGAGAGTTGCTGCGGATCAACCTTTTGCAAGGCCTCGAAACCGACGGTGGATTCGAGCGAGCGCGTGATTTTGTCGAGCAGGCGTTTGGCGATTTCCGGGCCGAACGATTTGACCAGCAAACGCTTGGCGTAATCTATGCCGCCATTCACGACGAAGGTGCGCGCCAACATCAGTTGATAGAACTCTTCGATGACGTCGTCGGCCATTTCGGAGGTGACGCGCGCCAACGAAGCGAGTTCTTTGGTGATGCTTTGCACCTCCTCTTCATCGAGGTGTTTGAAGATGGCGCTGGCCACATCGTCGCCGATGGCCATGCACAGAATGGCAGCCTTGCGCGCGCCGCTCAGATTTCCCAGGATGTGAGAAGGGCCGCTCCGCTCGAGCGCGCCGAAGATGCCATCATGGGCAGAGTTGTTTGCTGAATACGCTTCCGGCATTGCGATAGACCTCTTTTGATGTTACGTGACGAATCTATAGCTTTGAGGTTTGACGATTTTGCAGCGCCGGAGGCGCTGCAAAATCGTCAGACGGCAAGCCTCCCTTTCGAGTGCGTAACATCAGTTATGGTTTTTTCTCTTCCAGCCAGCCCCGCACCGTGCGCGCCAACATTTCAGGATCGCGCGCGCCCATTTCGATCAATTGATTCTTGATCGCTTGCGTGCGCTTCAATTCGGGCACGTTTGAATCGAGTTCGCGCGCAATCTCGGCTTCCAGCTCGGCCACGGTGCGCGGCGTGGTGACGGTGATCGCTTCTTGGACGGATGTTTGATTGGCCGTCATGTGATCTTCCCCTGCGGCGGGCAGCGCGGGTGGTTCGCCCGTGCCTTCGGCCAGCGCTTTCGTTTCGGCAGCAGTAATGGCTTCGGCCACGGTCAAGGCCGCCTCTTCCGAAGAGGGCGGCAACAGTTTCTGTTCGGGTGGCGGCAGCAACGCCTTTTGAATGGCCTGTTGCGCCGGGCGCAACACCAGGAAGCCCAGCAGCAAGGCGACGAGCAACAGCGAACTGTATTTGACGACGTTGGGCAGCAAGAAGCTGTAGCGCTCCATAAACGTGGGATTGACGGGCGCGGGTTGATCGAACGAGATGTTTTTGACGGCGATTTGATCGCCGCGTTCGGTGTTGATGCCGACAGCGGCGGCCACCAGTTCTTGCAGCTTTTTCAACTCTTCCTCGGGGCGCGGCGCGGGCTTGCCATTGACGAGGGGATTGTCCACCACGACCGAAACCGAGAGCCGTTGCAAACGTCCGCCGCCATCCACGGTGCGCGTGACGGTCTTGTCAATTTCGTAATTGGTATTGGCGGCACTGCGCTGATCGCCTGACAGCGGCGCGGGCGCGGGCGTAGCTTGCAGTGTCGGCGCCGTTGCGGTTGCTACTGCCGGCGTCGGTGTCGGAGTTGCTGCCGTTACTGTCGCCGGTGTTGTTGTCGGATCATTGGCCCTGACACCGACGATGCCGCCGTTGGTCGCTAACTTGCTATTGCGCGTTTCCTGCGAGGTTTGTTGGTTACGAATGACCGCCGATTTCGGATCGTATTTTTCGGCGGTTTGTTCGACCTGGCTGAAATCCAGGTCGGCGCTGACTTCGGCGCGCACGCGGCCCTGGCCGATGACGGGTTCCAGCAAGGCAATGACCCGCGCGGCAGTATTGGCTTCGAGGCGTTGGCGCGCTTCCAGATGGGAATTGAATTCGTCGGCGTTATCGGCCCACCCCGCTTTGTCGCGTTTGGGCGCGGCCAGCACGCGGCCTTGTGAATCCATCACCGAAACATCGCTCGCTTCCAGCCCTTCGATGGCGCTGGCGACCAGGTGCGTGATGGCCAGGGCGCGTTCGCGCGCAAGTTCGCGGCTGCGGCGCACGCGCAGGACGACCGAGGCTTTGGCCTTTTCCGCCTTTTCCGTAAAGATGGATTCGCGCGCGGGCGTGATATGCACGCGCGCCGATTCGAGTTCATCCATACCTTCGAGCGTGCGCGCCAACTCGCCTTCGAGCGCGCGCTGATAATTGACGCGCTGGGCGAAATCAGTCGCCCCGAAACTGTTCTTGTCGAAGATGTCGAAGCCGACGTGTCCGCCCGACAGCGCGCCATCCGCCGCCATTTGCACGCGCAATTCCGGCACGCGCTCTTGCGGGACGCTGATGGCTGTGCCGCCGTTGGAAAGTTTGTAGGGCACATTGGCCGTCTTCAGCTTTTCGAGAATCGCCTGCGCGTCATTGGTTTTCAGCTCCGAAAACAAGAGGCCGTATTCCGACTCGGTCCCGAAATAAATCAGCGCGCCCAGCAGACCCAGCGTCGCCACCGCCGCCAGCCCAAGCGTCGCGCGTTGCACCAGGGTAAGGCGCTGCCAAACTTCTTTGAGTTGCGTTAACGGGTTGGCCATCAATACTGAAAGCTGCGTTACACCTGCATACGCATGATTTCTTCGTAAGCGCCGATCACTTTGTTGCGCACTTGCAGCGCCAGTTGAAAGCTCAGGTCTTCGGCTTGCAGCGTCACCATCGTGCGGTGCAAATCGGGTGATTCACCGGCCACGGCGCGCGCCATTTCTTCTTCGACCGTGTGCTGGCCGCGATCCAGCCGCTCGACCGCGCCGCGCACAAACGAGCCAAACGAACCGTCGCCCGTGCCCAAGGCGCCGCCCGTCGCTTGTCCGGCTGTGCCAGTCGCCGTCGAAGTGACAGATGTGATGGCTGCGCTAATCCCTTCGATCATCCGTTGTCTCCGAGTCTGAGGCTGGCGCGGGAAAGTTCTTTGGCGGTGTTGAAGGCGGTCGCATTGGCCTCGAACGAACGCGCCGCCGACATGATGTTGACGGTTTCTTCCAACGGGTCTACGGCGGGCAGCGCCACCATCCCACTGGCATCGGCGTCAGGATGATTCGGCTGATAACGTTTGACGATTTCGCTGGCATCGGCCAGCCGCGTGCTCGCTTGCACCCCGCGCGGCTGCGCCTCCAATTCCTCATCCGCAAAGGTGTCGAGGTTGCGCGCAAAGACGGTGTCGAAGATTGCGCCGGGTTGTTCCACCGGCACCGCTTCAAAGATGGTGTCGCGGCGGCGATACGGCCCCCCCGCCGGCGTGCGCGTCGTATTGGCATTGGCCAGGTTGGCGGCGGCGGCTTCCAAACGCTCGCGCTGCGCGGTCATGCCCTGGGTGGCGATTTTGTAGACATTGAAGAGCGACATAGTTGGATACCAGAGAAACTGACAAATGCTGAAGCCAATCAACGCAGGATGAGGATGACGCGGTGAAGGAAGAAGGCAGGTCCGAGAAAATTTGTTTCGTCACACTGCTGCTTCATCCCTCGTCTCGCCATCCTCATCCTGGCTTGCTTAGAAAACGATTTCACCGGCCTTCCTTGATCGCCGCGCGCAAGGTGCGGAAACGCATCTGTAAGAGTTGTGTGCCGGTCATGAATTTGCCGCCGGTTTCGGCGAGCGTCGCCATCTCGCGTTCGGTGTCAACGGTATTCCCGTCAATGCCGGGGACGTTTTCGGTTTGCTCGACGACGCGCAACGCCTCCGTATTGGTGACGCCTGCTGCTGCGTGGCGTGGCGCGATGGCGTCGCGCACGGCATTCCGCAAGTACTCGTCGAATTCCAGCCGTTTTGCCTTGTACTCAGGGGTATCCGCATTGGCCAAGTTGCTGGCAACGATCTCGGCGCGACGGCTTTGAACGTCCAGAAAATCGGTAAGTAAATTTGTAATGCGATCCAGTTCCGCCAAACCCATAACACCAGCACCTTCGGGGCAATCGCCTAACGGCTGTGCAACCCCCGTGCCCAAGCATAGGTTTGATGGAAAGGGCAGTTGAAAAGAATTCTGCCCGCGCTGGTTGCGATTGAGAAAAGCTGTGAAACCCGGTTGCCGGGCGCTGTTTGTCGGCTCGTTGTGTTGCTGCGTCTCGCGCTGGTTCGGTTGCGTGGAGGTGTTTGGTGCACAGGCGATTGTCGGCATCACGGCAATCCGGCTTCAGAGTGTCACGATTTTGACGCCAGGGTAGCGCAACCTGCCGAGCATTCATTTCTACACAAGTCTACTGGCTCCGAGAAAAGCCCTGAAAGGGCGTAATTCAATAGCCGTGGGCAACGCCCACGGAACGGTTCGGGAAGAATTTTCGGCCCTGCCGGGGCCGCATTCGACGTCGAGTCCGGCCCCTTCAGGGCCGTAG
>JACPYM010000102.1 GCA_016196035.1 Acidobacteriota bacterium
GGCCCCTGCAGGGCCGTAGAACCTGCTGACGGCCTACCGTGGGCGTTGCCCACGGCTATTGAATGCTGCCCTTGCAGGGCAAAGACACAGAGCGTCAGACTTGTGTAGAAACGAATGCTGCCGAGGTTGCGTTGTGCCGCCAGTGGAGCCTTAGCCATAGCCGTGACACCGCGCAACCTCGGCAGGTTGCGCCACGCACACCGCAGCCGCCCGGCTTGCCTTTGTGCATAAGTTTGACGCACACCCCGCACCCAGGTCAGAGTTGAATTCGCTAAACCGATTGGCTAAATTGCCAGCCGTCAACGCACTCAACTTCGAGATCACCCCAATGAAGCTGCACCGCCGTCAATTCGTTAGCATTGCCCCCTGCGCGCTGGGCGCGGCAGCTTTTGGCACAGCAACTGGCACCAGCGCGCAAACCGCTGACGCCAACGCCGCGCGCGATGTCAAAGTGCGCGGGCGCATCGTCTGCCTGACCGAAGAGTTGCAACGCCAATACCAGGTGCAACCCGATTGCGAGACGCGCGGCCATGTTTATGCGCTCAAAACCGCTGACGGCAAATTATATCCAATCCTGCCGACTGACAGCGCCGCCGCCGTCTGGCTTGACCCGCGCTACCGCGAGCGCGAACTACAAATCACGGCGCGCCTCTTTCCCCAAACAGCTTACCTGGAAGTCATCCGCTATCAGTCCTGGCGCGACGGCAAGCTGTACGATCTGGATTATTACTGCGCGGTCTGCAACATCACCGAGCATAAACCGGGGCCATGCGTGTGCTGCCAGGACCCGGTTGAATTCCGCGAGTATCCAGCCACGGAGGGCTAGCGCTTGTCGCAGTCTTCCGCTCGTTGGTATACTGCGTCGCGTTCAAATCACTTTCGCTGTCTCAATACACTCGTAACCAAAATTCAAACGGCTTCGTCTGAGGCTTTCTCCCAACAGACTCTCTCTGGCGAAGTTCCCTCGACAAGTTTTGCCGTGCCCGGTTTGCGGGCGCGGCGCTGACCGAAAATTCCCTTACGGAGGTAGCCGATGAGCAAATCCGATGAGCGGCCCGACCAGCCCGGCAATGATCCGGCAGTGTCGCGTCGTAGCTTTCTAAAAGGCTCCGGCCTCGCGCTTTCCATCCCGCTACTCGCGGGCGAAACTGTCGAAGCCAAAGCCGCTGCCGAACCTGCCGTGCCGATTCTGGGGCCGAACAAGGTAGACATCACCTTGACGATCAATGGTAAGCCGGTCAAGGCCAGCGTCGAACCGCGCGTGACCTTGCTGGATTGCCTGCGCAACGACCTGGACACGACGGGCGCCAAGCGCGTCTGTGATCGCGGCACCTGCGGCGCATGCACGATGCAGATGGACGGCAAGCCGGTTTATTCCTGCACGGTGCTCGCCATCGAAGCGCAGGGTCACAAGATCACCACCGTCGAGAGCCTGGCCGTGGGCGACAAACTGCACCCGGTACAGCAGGCCTTCTGGGACAACGATGCGCAGCAATGCGGTTTCTGCACGCCCGGCTTTGTGATGGCGTGCAAATCGCTGCTCGACAAACATCCCACGCCGAACGACGAACAGATGCGGCTCGGGCTGGGCGGCAATCTCTGCCGTTGCGGCACGTACCAGGGCATCAAGGCCGCCGTGGCGCAGGCTTCGGCGGGCGTGAAAGCAATGAAAGGAGGCAAGCGCAATGGCTGAGTACAAATGGCCCGACGCCGAAAAACGCCAATACATCGGCAAGCGCATCTCGCGCATTGACGGCCCGGACAAAGTCAGTGGCCGGGCGAAATACAGCTACGACATCAACCGGCCCGGCATGCTCTTTGGCAAGATTCTGCGCTCGCCGCACGCGCACGCCAAGGTCGTCAGCATTGACACATCCGTCGCCGAAAAAATGCCGGGCGTGAAGACGGTCAAAGTCATCAACGGCCCTGGCTATGAACTGCAATGGGCCGGGCAGGAAATCGTGGCGCTTGCGGCTGAAACCGAATCACAAGCCGAAGACGCCGTGCGCGCGATCAAGGTGCAGTACGAAAAACTGCCGCATTTCGTCAACGAAGCGGATCGGTCGAAAGCGCCCGAAAGCTATCTGCGCAAACCGAACGAGAACGCCACCGGCGATGTCAGCAAGGGTTTTGCCGAAGCGGATGTCACGGTCGAAGGCTTTTATGGCAACGACGTCATCACGCATTGCTGTCTGGAAGCGCACGGCTTGGTGACCGAATGGGCCGATGACAAGAACGTCCTGATTCACCCTTCGACGCAATCGGTTTCGCCCATTGGCCCGGAACTGGCTCGCGCGTTGGAAATGCCGGCCAGCAGCGTCCGCGTCAAGATGGATCACATCGGCGGCGGCTTTGGTAGCAAGTTCCCGATTGACATCTGGGGCATCGAGATGACCAAGGCTTCCAAACAAGCGGGCGGCAAGCCGATCAAGTACTTCCTCGACCGCGATGCCGAATTGGCCGTGGCGGGCACGCGCCCGTCGCTTTACGCCAAGGTCAAAGTCGCGGCCAAGAAAGACGGCACGATCACCGCGTGGGAAAGCGACGCCTGGGGCAGCGGCGGCATGGGCAACATCAACGGGCCGTTGCCGTATGTGTTCAGCCGTATTCCGAACACGAAGACCAAGCATCAAACCGTCGCGACCAACGTCGGCCCGCAACGCGCCTGGCGCGCACCCAATCATCCGCAATTAGCCCTCGTCACCATGAGCGCAATGGAAGATTTGGCCGCCAAGCTCAACATGGACCCGCTCGACTTCTTCCTGAAAAATATCGAACTGACCGGCGCGCGGGCGGTCACTTACAAAGACGAATTGATGAAGGCCGCCGAGATGATTGATTGGAAGAAGACCTGGCGTCCGCGCGGCGAAGGCGGTTTGGGCAGCACCAAGACGGTCAAACGCGGCTTGGGGCTTTCGATTCACACCTGGCAGGGCGGCCCGCACAACAGCGATTGCGACATCATCATCAATCCTGACGGCACGGCTGAAATCCGCATCGGCACGCAAGACCTGGGCGTCGGCGTGCGCACCGTGCTCAACATCGTCGTGGCGGAAACCTTCGGCATCCCGCTGGATTGGGTCAAGGTCAGCATCGGCGACAATCGCTATCCGGTTTCGGGCGGTTCTGGCGGTTCGACCACCACGGGCGGCATCAGTTCGTCGTCGCGGCGCGGTTCGGTGGATGCGCTGAATCTGTTGTTTGAAAAAGTCGCGCCTACGCTGGGCACGGCGGCGGACAAGCTGGAAGCCGTCGGCGGCAAGATTCAAGTCATCGGCGACCCCACCAAGAGCATGCCCTGGAAACAGGCTTGCGCGAAAATCGGCGTGCAACCGTTGGTCGCGCGTGGCAAACATCCCGGTCAGGGCACGCTGGCTTCGGCGGGCGTGGGCGGCTGCCAAATGGCGGACGTTTCGGTGGACATCGAAACCGGCATCGTCAAGATGAACAAATTCGTCGCGGTGCAGGATTGCGGCCTGGTCATGGATCTGAAGACGGCGGAAAGCCAAGTCTTTGGCGCGATGATCATGGGCGTGACCTATGCGCTTTACGAAGAGAAAATCATGGACGATCACTCCGGGCGCATGCTCAACGGCAACATGGAGTTTTATAAACTCGCTGGTCTGCGCGACATCGGCGAATTCAAAGTCCACATGATGACCGGCCCCGGCTATGACGAACGCGGCCCCATCGGACTGGGCGAACCGCCGACCAATTCGCCCGGCGCGGCGATCTCCAACGCTGTCGCCAACGCCATCGGCGTGCGCGTGCCAACCATTCCACTAACGCCCGACCGCGTCCTAGCAGCTTTATCCCAAGCTGGGGCGAAAAAAGAAGGGAGGGGCTAATGCATAACTTTGAATACGCCAGCCCGACCACCAAAGAACAAGCCGTCGCGGCGCTCGGCGCGGCGTGGGGCGAAACGGAAGCATTGGCCGGCGGCACTGACCTGCTGGCCCTGCTCAAAGATTACGTCGTCACGCCCAAGCGCGTCGTCAACCTGAAAGGCATCAAGGAACTCGGCGGCATCACTTACACCGCCGCCAAGGGCCTGCGCCTGGGCGCGCTCGTCACGCTCGAAGAAGTGCTCGACAACGCGGCGGTCAAACGCAGCTACCCGGCCATCTGGCAAGCCGTCGCCGGCATCACCAGCCCGCAGATTCGCAACATGGGCACGGTGGGCGGTGATCTGTGCCAGCGCCCGCGTTGCTGGTTTTACCGCTCAGGCTTCGGCTTGCTGCCGCGCACTGAGGACGGCCAGCCGATGGTGGCGACGGGCGACAACCGCTATCACGCGATTCTGGGCAACAGCGGCGAGGCAAAATTCGTCAACCCGTCATCGCTCGCTCCGGCGCTGGTCGCACTGGGCGCGAAGATCAAAATCTTCGGCCCCGGCGGCGCGCGCGAAGTGGACGCTGACAAATTCTTCGTCACGCCCAAATCGTCCAGCGAACGCGAGTACGCGCTGCAACCGAACGAGATCGTCACCGACATTCTCGTCCCGGCCAGCGTCAGCGGGATGAAGAGCGCGACTTACGAGGTGCGCCAGAAAGAGGCGCTGGATTGGCCGCTCGCGGCTGCCGCAGTCGCCTTGACACTGGACGCCGCCAAGAAGGTCAAGGCCGCGCGCATCACGCTCGGCCACGTCGCGCCGGTGCCCTGGGCTGCGGAGGAAGCCGCCAAATCGCTGCTGGGCAAAACCATCAGCGAAGACGCCGCCGCCGCCGCCGGCAAACTCGCCGTCGCCAACGCGCAGGCGCTCTCGCGCAATGCCTACAAAATCCAGCTCGCCAGCGTCGCGGTCAAACGCGCGTTGTTGCAAGCGGTTTAGGGAATAGGGACGAGGGACTAGAGACTAGAAAATACTAGCCCCTAGTCCCTAACTTCTAGCCCCTGAGGAGAAAACGATGCCAGAACTCGACAACTTAAATCCGAATCGCCCGAACCTGTGCTCGTCGCTGCGCTGGAAGGGGCTGTTTTACACCGCGACCGAAAAAGACCCGGACGTGCAGCCCTCGAATAGTGGCTATTTCTGGTGCCTGCATTCGCAAACCTGCCTGGGGCCGGATGGCGGCTTGGCCGAACCGGGCGAATGCGACAAACCCACACGCGGCTGCCATAAAGGCGAAGTGCCACTCGCTTGACGCAGGACACACCCCGGCGCGAACATAGCGCATCGCAGGCCGCGCTTTTCTCCCTTCAAACATTGGACGGCGAAAAGCGCGGCTGTCATTAACGCCGCTTGTTTTTCAGTTGTAAGGAGAACCGCAAATGAAGAAGCTTTCGTTATTGGTTGCAGCTAGCGTGTTGAGCCTGTGCGCCACGGCAGCACGCGCCCAGCAAATCACGGGCGAATATGTCGAAACCCGCAACATGGATGTCTATTCGGGCCAATGCTTCGCCAATTCAGAATCGGGGTTGGTGGGCGATCAAGCGATCATGGCTTGGCGCGTCTCGAAGGGCGAATGGAACGGCGTCAAATTGGACGGCCTGAGCATCGTCGGCATCACGCGCGGCGCTGAAACGCTCGGCTATCAATTCACCAATCCCTATCCGGCCAAGGCCGTGCTGATTGTGGATGAAAAAGCCAACGCCGAACAACGCGAGGCTCTGACCGCCTTTGCCCACACGATGGGTGGCAGATTGTTTGAGACGGTCACGCGCACCGAAACCGCGCCCATCTCATTGCAGATGGAATTCGAAGGCGAACACCCGACCTACGCGCGCGTCAAGGCGGGCAACCTCGCCGCCATCAGCACGCGCCCCATCACCGACAAAGACAAAATCTGCGGCCACGAAGAAACACTCTTCAAGCCGCTGACCCCGACCGCGCACGTCATGCCCGCCGTTGCCACGCAGGACGAATTCGGCGGCACGGGCCTCGGCGTCACCTGGTCGCTGAGCGGCAGACGCAGCGCTTACATCGGGCACTTTGTGAAGTGAGACCTCAGACCTCAGACTTCAGACCTCAGACCTATGACCTATGACTCGATCCCATAGGTCTGAAGTCTGAAGTCATAGGTCTGAGGTCTGAAGTCTGAGGTCTGAAATGATTCGACAGTTCTGTTTTGCATTGCTGCTCTTTGCGTTCGCGCCGTTGGCTCTGGCGAAAGGCGGCAACGAGTTCAAACTCGAACCCATCGGCGCACTTACCGAAACCAAAATCGCCGAAGCCGTGCGCTCGACGCTCAATGACAAAGGCTGGCGCATCAGCGGCAAAGACGGCAAGGTGGTTTGCGAACTCTGGTTCCGCAAAGAGATTCCCAGCCACGAAGGCGGCGTTGACGGCGCCAACTTCGGCAAGATCAACGAAGGCGCGCTTGTCGGCGTCATCAACTTCCCCAACAAAACGCATGACTTCCGCGATCAGGGCGTCAAGGCGGGCTGGTACACGCTGCGCTACGGCTTGAGCATGCAGGACGGCGCACATCTGGGCGTCTCGCCCTCGCGCGATTTCTTCCTGCTCTGCCCGCCGGACACTGACACCGACATCAAAGACATCCCCGGCCCCGAACTCATCAAACTGAGCCGTGCCGCCATCGGCACCGGCCACCCGGCCCCACTCGCCCTGAATTTCCCGACGCTGAATGAGAAAGATATGCCGAAGGTTGTCACCAATGAATCGGAGCACATCATTCTGGAAATCAAGTTGAAGCTGAAGACAGGCGAGTTGGCGATTGGTTTTATTGTGGTGGGCAAAACGTCTGAATAACGTGATTGGACGTTATGAACGCAGTGCAACATCAGTTCAGTATTGTGGTCAGTGAGCAAAGGTGTATCGCAACAGCTTGGCGCAATGACCGTGTCTGGGGGCATGCAATTGATATTGAGATTGCTGACAAGGCTGGACGCTTACTAAATCGTGTTGTCTTTGCCTGTCACCCGGAATTCGGCGAGTTTGACTTATTCCAAGCAAAAACAACCACACAGCTAATCGGTATTGCACGTGAGATGCTCGAATCGGGCCGTTATGAGGAGGAGCTTTTGAAAGCTAGCGCAAATCACTTAGAGCTGCTGATAAGGTTAAACAACTCCGACTAACGAGTGAATGATCCACTTATAGCTAACAACCCACCGCCTATGAAAATCCACTTCTGGCAAAAAAGCACCTGAACCACCTGCCGCAACGCGCGGAGTTTCCTGCGCGAGAACTTCCAGCAAGAAGACCTGGTCGAACGCGATTACGCCAAACAGCCGCTGACCGCCGCCGAGGTCGAAGCGATCTTTGGCGACGACGAGCTTGCGCCGTTTCTGAATACGCGCCACGCCGTTTACAAAGAGCGCAACTTCGCTGCCAAGCTGCCGCCGCGTGCTGAACTGATCCAACTCATCAGCGCCGAGCCGAACCTGTTGCGCCGCCCCATCGTGCGTCAGGGAAAGCGCGTCATCATCGGCTTCAACCAAACGGAATTGAAAAAACTGAGCGGCTGAGTGCGTCACCGCTTGTCCAAACGCCGAGGACGCCCAGCGCGCCAAGTCAGAATCACTTGGCGCGCTGGGCGTCTTCGCTTTCCGATTAGCTCGGCGCTTGGATCAGTTTGTAATTGAATGTACGGGCGGCACGGTGGGGGCAGTACCGCGCGCGTGAGCAAGCGGGGCGTCAACGCTGGCGGCTTATGGCATAGCCAGAGTCTCCGCTTACTGACGCGCGCGGTACTGACCGGGCGCGCGCCTTTCCCCGTACACCGCTCTGCAATCCAATCTAAGCCTCGCTGTAACTTTCGCGCACCGCACACGACGGCACGCTGAACTGTTTCAGCCACATCGCCAGCAGCCAAACCAGTCCCGGACTCGCGGACAACAACCCTGACACCATCATCATCTGGCGCGGCGTGAAGTAACGCAGCAACAGCCCGCCCGCCAGCATCGAGAGCGTCATCGTCGTCAGTTCCAGCGCCCGGTCGGTGGTGAAGACGCGCCCGCGATACTCTTCGGCGACCACACGCATCACCAGCGTTTCCTGCACGCCGAATTCCGCGCCCAGAATCGTGCGGCTCGCCATCACCGCCAGCGCCATTGTCCACAACGATGGCATCAGCCCAGCACTGGCCCACAAGATGCCGTGCGCCAGCAAGGCCCAGCCGATCAACAGGCCCGCGCGTTTCTCTTCGGCAGCCCAGGCCCCGGCGCGCCGCGCCAGCATCATCCCAATGAACAAGCCCGCGCCCGCCGCCGTCCAAAGAACCGCCAAGCCCGTATCACCGCGATCCCCGACACCGTGCGCAAACTCGTGTCCGGCCATGCGATCAAACAGCAGGTTATTCATCCCGCCGCCCGTCGCCCAACCGACATTCACCAGGATGATGCCGCGCACAAAGGGCATGGCCCAGATGTAGCCGAAACCTTCGCGCACATCGCGCCAGAACTTGTTTGCGGCTTTCTCCGGCAAAGCGGCTTCACCCTGCGGCGTTTCTGCCTGTCCTATTTCTATTTGTTGTGGCTCCAACGCCGCGCCCGGAATCTGCCAGATGAAATAGGCCGAGGCCACGAACGACAGCGCATTGATGACGAACGCGACGTTGTAGCCGAACTTGGCCGCCGTCAATCCGCCCAGCGCCGCGCCCAGCGTGAGTTGCAAAAACCGCGTGCCGAACATCAGCACGTTGGCCGTCAACATCTCTTGCCGCGTAGTCACGTTGGCAATCGTGGCGTTCTTGGCCGCCTCGAAAAACGTACCTGTCGAAGTCATCAGCGCCGTAATCAGCACGACCGTCCAGGCCGGTGCGCCCACGTTCGTCGTCAGATAGCCCAACGCCAGCACGGCGCGCAGCAAATCCGCCGCGATCAAAATCCGCTTGCGGTTGCCGCGATCCACCGCCACACCGGCTAGCGGCGAGACCAGTAAAAACGGCAGCGTCCGCGCCACCAGCAAGGCCGCCGTCATCATCGTCGAACCGGAAAGCAGGCGCATCAAGCCCAATTCGGCAATCGCGGAAAACCACGTGCCCAATTCGCTAATGACCTGCCCAGTCCACAACCGGCGAAAGTTTTTGTTGTTGCGCAATAGCTCGCTGTATGTCGCGGAATTCATTTCCCTCTCCTGCTTGATTCCCCTGGGTACGCACGCATCCTTGCGTGCAGTCGTGGCGGCAGACCGAAGAATGCCGGAGGGTGCCTTTCAGCATTTGTCCGTCTTATGCCACGCGGCACGCTCGCGAAGCGTGCGTACCCAGGTTTTTATGGTAAAGCTTTCAAATCCGGTTCCAACCAATGCTGACGCGCCTCCCACGAAAGCAGGCGGTCACGGCTGTAATACGCAAACGGCAACTGGCGGTCATAACGGCGCAACATTTCGTTGAGCAGCACGACCAGATGGCCTTCGAGCGTGGCGGTCGTCAGGTAATGCCGCACCAGGCGAATCCAAAAGAGTGTGATGGTTTCATGGTAGCCACCATCTTTCGTCTGTTTGATTCCTTGCGCTTCGTTGTATCGCTGAATGCCTGCGCGAATCTTGGCCGCCGCTTCCGGCAACGGGTAACAAACCAGATACCAGAACGCGATGGTCAGATGCGCGGCATGCGTCCATTGGGCGCGTGGTAAGGTACAACTCTCAAAAGCGGCGACGACCTTTTTGATTTCGTCAAAGCTTGTATAACCTTCCAATTTCGGCTTCACGGCAACTGCACTCATAAAATTTCTCCCGAAATTCACTAACAAGCGAGTTACAGGTACACCTCACCTTGGCACGATAGTTACTCACACGAATAACAGCACCGCGCTTGGCGTTATTTTTAAGTTATAAATGATTCCCGGTTGTGCCTAGCAACCGGCTTTCCCCCAGCGTGTTTCCGAATGTAGAAAAGACGGCGGCTGGACTCTCACCAGCTACTGGCGGGTACTGCTTGGAAGCCCGTGCCGCGGATGCTTTGGCTTCACCGTCTTTGTGATTAACGAGGCTGGCGTGGCAATAAACGCCAACCCGATTGCGCCGGTGAAGCCGCCCCAGGTACCGAGACTGCGTACCTAAAAGCGAAAACCCCGCCCGGCATCTTGGATACCGGGCGGGGTTTCTTTCAAAACCGTTTGGCAGCCTGTTCAGCTAACCAACTACTCGCTTCCGGTATCCGTAATCGGACTTATTATCAAAGTTAGCAAGGGTGCTGATGCGCTCGGTGTTCGGGTCAATACCTACTTCAACGAATGCTGGCCACCCTTTGGCAGACAGGCAAGGCACAACTTGACGGCGCGGCGAACCATTCGCCTCGCGCGCGGCCATCAAATTTTCTTGATAACGGAAGTTCATCTTAACTTGCCTCAAGTCCTCTAGCTTTTCCTTGCCCAGGAAAATTAGTTACGAGTTACATTTGAAATTGGTACTGCAAAAACGAAGCCGCAATTTACACGCTCAACTTCTATCCGTCAACTTAATTCTGCGTGAACAAGTAACGAAATGTTACTTGCCCGTGTTCCAATTCAATTCTTGCTGAATAACTTCAGGTACTCAGCCGTTGCCGCGGGCGGTATTTTTGCCAACGCCAGATTCTCCGCCACGTGTTCGACCTGGCTCATGCCGACCAAGGCCGTCGTGACACCCGGCGTCGAGCGCACAAATTGAAGCGCGCGTTGCGCATCGGTGCGCAGTCCGGGAAAAGCCTCGTTCACAATCGGCGGCAACCCGGACGCCAAACGTGATTGCAAGATCGAACCGCTGGTCATTACGGTAATCCCCAACTCAGCCGCCGCTTCCAGGAATGTTACCGGCTGACCGTTCAACATCTGGTTGGCGTGCGTAAAGGCTTCGGTCATGGCCAGGTTGATGGGCAGTTGCACGACTTTGAAATGATGCCGGTCGCCCGCCACCGCGCGCGCCGTTTGCACCACACGTTCGAGCGAAAGGTATTCGGTGCTGTTCAGCGGCACACGATAGCCGTTCCAGGTTGCCGTGCCATACATTGCCAGCTTGCCCGCCGCGACTGCTTCTTCCAGAAATTCAAACGCCGTCTGCAAGCGCGCATAGAAATCATCCGGGGCAACTTCAGCCAATTGCGACTCGGGGTTGTGCAGGTAGTAAACATCCACCGCTTCGAGTTGCAGGTTGCGCAGGCTTTGCTCCAACTGATGCGCCAGATACTTCGGCGTCATGCAATGTTGCCCCTGCACGAAATCTTCCCAAGCACAGATGCCTGTGTTGATAAACGTTTCTTCCAGGTAACGTCGAAAATCGCTCTGCGAACGCGGCGGCACGCCATCGAACGGGACGAAGCCGCCTTTGGTCGTCACCACCAGTTCTGCGCGCGCTGTTGCCCCTTCAGCGAACAAGCTAGTAAACGCCTCGCCCAAACAGCGCTCGCTGCGTTGAAAGCGGTAGTTGGACGCCGTATCAATCACGTTGCAACCCAACGCCACCGCACGTTTAACGGCAGACTGGTAAGCGGCGTCGGTGCGTTCATCGGGTTGGCCCAAATAAGTGCCAAGGCCAATGGAGGAAAGCCAGAGACCTTGCGCTTGGCGAAAGTGCGCGGCGGCGAGCTCGCCAGCAAAACGTTGACAATAATTGCGTGTGCCAGCGGGCGTGGCGTGTTTGGCCATCTATGCTCCAATCCCATTCGATTTGGTGAAATACGCGGTGGTTGTTAAAGTGCAGCTTAACACGCAACCAAAGAGGAAGCCCGAGGGAAGTATGGAGAAAGAATTAGAGATCGTCCGGCAAGTGGCCCGCGCGGCTGGCAAAATTTTGATGGACTTTTATGCCACCGAGACCGAGGTGCAATGGAAGGGATACGACGACCCTGTCACAGCGGCGGACAAAGCGGCCAACGAAATGATCGTGCGTGAATTGCAAAAGCACTTCCCCCATGACGCCATCCTGTCTGAAGAAGCACCCGATGACAAAATCCGGTTGCAACACGAGCGCGTTTGGATGGTGGACCCGATGGATGGCACCAAACAGTTCATCGAACGGCTGGATGAATTTGCCGTGATGATTGGCTTGGCGATCAAGGGCGAGCCGCAAGTCGGTGTGGTGTACAACCCAGCCGTTGACCGGATGTTTTACGCGGCGACTGGCCTGGGCGCATTTGTCGAAGAGAAATGGTCTACAAAACGCTTGCATGTCGCGCCACAAAGCGACACCAAGCAGATGACTGCCGCGATGAGCCGTTCGCATCACAGCCCCGTTGTTGATCGCATTCGTGCGATGTTGGGCATTAAAGGTGAGTTGCGTTCGGGCAGCGTTGGGCTGAAGTTCGGCTTGATCGCCGATGGTCAGGCACACGTATACATCCATCCAGGTTCGCGCACCAATCAATGGGACACCTGCGGGCCGGTTGCCATCTTGCGCGAAGCCGGCGGCACCGTCACCGACCGCAATGGCGCACCGCTCACTTTCAATACGCCGGAAGTGCGCAATATGACCGGCATCGTCGCCAGCAATGGCACACAGCACGAGCAGATTTTGGCTGTGATTGCGCAGGTGCTGGCACAAGACCAAAACACCTAAACGGCATCATTCAAGCTATGTCTCAAGAGTTGCTGCGCCAACTACCCGCGATTGACGTCTTGCTCAACCACGCGGGGTTGCAAACCTTGATCGAAGCGGCGGGCCGCGACACCGTGCGCGACCGTTTGCGCGAAGTCTTGCAGGAATTGCGGCAGGAGTTATTGCAAGACAACGGCCACCCATCAATGCCTGCCGACCTCACGTTCGAAATCGAGCGCCGCGTGCAAACCCGCTTCGCCCAACGCCAGCAAACCCGCACACAGCGCGTCATCAATGCCACGGGCGTCGTGTTGCACACGAACCTGGGCCGTGCGCCGCTGAGCGCGCCCGCGCTTGCCGCCCTTCACGAAGCCGCGCGCGAGTATTGCAATTTGGAATACGACCTGGCGACCGGCCAGCGCGGCAAACGCGGCACGGGTTTGGAAGCGAGGCTGCGCGAACTGACTGGCTGCGCGGCGGCGGCAGTCGTCAACAACTGCGCGGCGGCGGTGCTGCTCACGCTCAACACTTTGGCCGAAGGCGGCGAGGTCATCGTCTCGCGCGGCGAATTGATTGAGATCGGCGGCTCCTTCCGCATCCCCGATGTGATCGCCAAATCGGGCGCGCGTCTGCGCGAAGTCGGCACCACCAATCGCACGCGGCTCAGCGATTACGAAAACGCCATCAACGAAAACACGCGCGTTATCCTGCGCGCGCATCCATCCAATTACCGCATCGTCGGCTTCACTGAAAAACCGGCGTTGGATGAATTGGCCGCACTGGCGCGCGCGCACAACCTGCCACTGTTTGAAGACCTGGGCAGCGGCTGTCTGGTTGATTTGAACGCCATCGGCATTCACGATGAACCGACTGTCAGTCAATCGCTGGCGGCGGGCGCTTCGGTTGTGGCCTTCAGCGGCGACAAACTGCTCGGTGGCCCGCAAGCCGGTCTCATTCTGGGCGAAGCCGAGCTGATCCAACGCATCAAACGCAACCCGCTGATGCGCGCCTTGCGTGTGGATAAACTGATTTTCGCCGCGCTCGAAGCCACTGTAGCGGCGTATGCTAAGGGTCGCGCGACAACTGAAATCCCTACGCTAGCCGCTTTGCATGCACCAAAAGATGTGCTCACCCAGCGTGCCCGCGCGTTCGTGCGACAGGCGCGCAAGTCATTGCCTAACCTCGAACTGCAATTGCTCGACGGCGACTCTGTCATCGGCGGCGGCTCTGCTCCGGAAATGCGCTTGCCGACGACGCTCATCAGCGTGACCAGTTCACAATGGCGGGCGGTTGAATTGGAGGAACGGTTGCGCAGCCGGCAGCCGCCCGTTATCGCCCGCATCGAAGATGATCAGCTGGTGCTGGATTTGCGCACGGTCAGTGCGGCGAGCGAACACGAGTTGTTGCAGGCGTTGACAGACATTGGCAATTGAGCGCGTGCCGCCTGCTGATTCAACCTGTCCCCTGCTTATTTTTGCAATGCTCCGACTGGATGCTAGAATCGGCTACCGATTCAAAAACAGCACAAAGCGGACGTCCCTACAGACGCAGCACTGGTCAAGGAGATGAATTGCTTGAAGCAAGCGAGCGAAGAAATTAATGACACAACAGAAGAGATGTCCGAAGAGAAAGCCATTTTCTTTGCGCATCTCAAAACGGCCGGATTCAAGCGCACGGGCCAACGCGAATTGATCCTGGAAGTCTTCCTGCGCACCGAAGGCCACATGAGCGCCGAAGACCTTTACGGTCTGGTCAAGGCTGAAGACCCCAGCGTCGGCTTCACGACGGTTTACCGCACCTTGAAATTGCTGGCCGAATGCCAATTGGCCCGCGAAGAGCGGCTGGGCGATGGCCGCCGCCGTTACGAACACCAATACAAACATCCCCATCACGACCATCTGATCTGCACCGAATGCGGCGAGTTGATCGAGTTTTACAGCGAAGTCATCGAAAAGAAACAGGACGAAATCGCCGCGCAATACGGCTTCCAACCCACGCGCCACAGCTTGCGCATCTTTGGCATTTGCGCGGCCTGCCAAGCTAAAAGCAACAAGTTGGCGGCGGCGGCGCGGCGTTAAGAGCACACATGGCTTTCACCACGAAGAGACGCAGAGCACAAAGAGTTTTCCAAAACATACTTCGTGCCCTGCGTCTCTTCGTGGTATCACTCGCCAGTTGCTGTCTCTTGGCTTGTGTCAAAAATCCACCGGCCTCTCAGTCTGAACCGGCTTCAGCATTCGCCCCGGAGTTGACCCAAAGCGTCGAACCTGTCCGGTCAGAAACCGTCAATCGCATCTTCACGCGCACGTGCAGCGCCTGCCACGGCCCAGATGGTCGCGGCATCGCGGCGGTCGCGCCCGATTTGCGCCGCGCCAAAGCGCGCAGCTTCGCCCAATGGCAACAATATCTCGGCAATACCGCCGGACATCCGGGCACGCAAATGCCGCCGCCGACGTGGTTGAATGTGGACGAGATTGACGTGATGGCGAATTATCTGTTCACTCTGACGCAGCCGAACGCGACATCTACGCCAGAATCAGGCACGCGCTAGCCCGCCGCAAAGCACTTGTGTTAGCCTGCCGCCCGCAATGAAACTCCAAGTTCAATCCAAGTTGCGCCGCGCCTGGCAAATCCTGCGCGCCGTCTTGCGCGGCTATTGCGCCGGGCAACCGCTCAATGAGGCGCGCCCGCGCAAGGTTTGTTGCTGAAAGCAAAACCCCAAGACCCAAGACCCAAGATGATGAATCCCGAACTCGAAAAACTGATCGAACAGATCACCGATCAAATTCTCGCGCGGCTGGGCGCGGGCGGCGAGCTGCATTCAGCCAATGGTCTGGAAAGCTGTAGCCCGCACCACATCGCTTGCGCCATCCAAGCAGGCGCGACGCGCATCGGCTTATCCGCCGGGCAGGCAAACGCGGGCAGCGGCGATGTCGCGCGCTTCATTGATCACACGCTGCTCAAACCCGAAGCCACGCGCGCCGAGATCGAAACGCTTTGCCAGGAAGCGCGCCAGAACAGCTTTGCCTCGGTCTGCGTCAATCCGTATTGGGTCAAAGAGTGCGCCTTTCTACTGCACGGTTCGCCGGTCAAGGTTTGCACCGTCGTCGGCTTCCCGCTGGGCGCCACGACGGCGGATGTGAAGGCGTATGAAACCCGCCGCGCCATCTTTGACGGCGCGACCGAAATTGACATGGTCATCAACATCGGCGCGCTCAGATCGGGCGATGACGAAACGGTCAAACGCGACATGCGCGCCGTCGTCGAGGCTGCGCACGAAGCCTGCGCCATCGTCAAAACGATTCTCGAAACGGCGCTGCTCACCGATGACGAAAAAGTGCGCGCCTGTGTGCTGGCGAAAGAAGCTGGGGCCGATTTCGTCAAGACTTCGACTGGCTTCAGCAAAGGCGGCGCGACGGTGGCCGACATCGAATTGATGCGCCGCGCGGTGGGCGCCAACATCGGTGTCAAAGCGGCGGGCGGCGTGCGCGATCTGGCTTCGGCTAAAGAGATGATCGCCGCCGGAGCCACGCGCATCGGGGCCAGCGCGGGCGTGAAAATCGTGCAGGAAGCCCAAGGCAAACAAGTCGCGACGGCGCAACCGGCGGGCAGTTATTGAAAACCTGGGTACGCACCGCTTCCAGCGTGCAGGACTGATTACAAGATGCAATGAAGATCGTTGTTACACCAACCGAGCCGCACGCTGTAAGCGATGCGTGCCCAGGTTGACGCTCGCGCAAATCGTTTGCTAGTATCGCCGCGCTTTCAACCAAGCACTTTTTGACAACCAACGGGCACTTAACTCAGTGGTAGAGTGCTGTCTTCACACGGCAGAAGTCACAGGTTCAAATCCTGTAGTGCCCATCAGCAAGAGCCTATTGCCAAAAGCCGTCAGCGAACCAGGTTGCTGACGGCTTTTATCTTTTCAGTACGAGCATGGTCATTACGAGCATGGCGGAACCCCTCAAACCAATTTTCACCGCGCGGCTTTACCCGCAACTCGAACAGTTGTTGCTTGAACTGCTGCGTTCGCTCAATGCCGACGAATGGGAGTTGCCCACGTTGGCCCCGGCCTGGCGCGTCAAGGATGTGGCCGCGCATCTATTAGACACTGCCTTGCGCCGCCTTTCATTAGCCCGCGATGGGTATGCGCCGGAAGCACCGCAGATCAGCTCGCAGGCAGACCTGGTGGCCTTTATCAACCGTTTGAATCAGGACGGCGTGACGCACTATCGGCGGCTCAGCCCGCGCGTGTTGATCTCTTTGCTGGAACTCGCCGCGCGCGAATGTGCCGCGCACTTTCAAGCGCTGGCGCCTTATGCCAAGGCGGCCTTTGCGGTCAGTTGGGCGGGCGAGCCGGAATCGGAAAACTGGTTCGACATTGCGCGCGAATACACCGAACGCTGGCACCATCAGCAACAAATCCGACTGGCGGTGAATAAGCCCGGCATTATGACGCGCACGCTTTACCATCCCGTGCTGGACACGTTTATGCGCGCGTTGCCCTTTCATTATCGCCAAATCGAACGGGCCACCGGCGCGTTGGCGCAATTCGATGTGACGGGCGATTGCGGCGGCACCTGGTATTTGTTCCACGAAGCGGAAGGCTGGCAACTCGCGGCTGAGCCGGCGCGCGAACGGCTGACGCACGTCAGCATCCCGCAGGAAATCGCCTGGCGCATCTTCACCAAAGGCATTGACCGGCAAGCCGCCAGCGCACAAATCAGCGTCAACGGCGACCGTGAACTGGGACTGCACGTACTGAGCATGTTGTCCATAATTGGATGAGGCATCGGGTAACGCAGCATGGAAATTCTCGCCCGCTTTTCACCAACCCCGCCGCCGCTCGCCGCCGATTTCACACATCCAATTTGGCAAACCGCCGCGTCCTTGCCGCTGGCATACAACTGGCGTGGGGACGCGGCTCCAAGCGAATTGCACACAACGGTGCGTTTGATCTGGACGCCGGAACACCTCTGGTTTGGCTTTGAATGCAGCTACACCGAGTTGGATGTGGATGAGCAATTCGAGGTGCGGCAGGAACGCTATGCGTTGTGGGAACGCGATGTATGCGAGGCCTTCATCCGCTCGCCGTTGGAACCGCGAGCGGATAGTTACAAGGAATTTGAGGTCGCGCCTACGGGCCAGTGGTGCGATCTACTGATTCATCGCCCGCGCGTGGATTTCGATTGGGAATGGCAGAGCGGGATGCAAACTGCGGCTGAGATTGACGCTACACCACAAATCTTTCGCGCTGTGATGGCGCTTCCCTTTGCCGCCTTTGGCAGCACGCCGCAAGCCGGCGACCGCTGGCACGGCAATCTATATCGCATCAGCCGTCTCAACGGCGCGCGCCAGTTCCTCGCCTTTGCGCCGACGCTGACAGCAACACCGGATTTTCACGTGCCGGAAAAATTCGTGCCGCTCATCTTCACCGCCTAAACCTGGCCTAACATCCCGCCCTACAATTCCGTCAACCACGCCAGGCAGGCAAACAGAATTGTCGTCTGCTTTTTGGCGAAAGCGACAATGCTGTGGGGTTATGAATACGCGACAGCAAGCCGCTCAAAATACTGCTTCTCACCATCCGCTTGTGACACAAGGCCTTCAGCCGTTTTGACGCTTCCGCGCTGGCACGCGGCACAGGGCTTGCCAAACAAGTGGGCGACGCCACGCTGGTTTTAGCGTGTGGCGCAAGAGAAGCATTATGACGAACAACACGACAAAAGGCCGCGCCGCACCGCTCAAGCGTGCGGTTAAGAAGGCCAAGCTTTCTGCTGGGATTGATTTATCGGACAACCCGCCGTTGTCCGCCGCTGAACTGCAAGCGCAAATTCGCCGCCGTGCCTACGAACTATTTTTGCAACGCCGCCCTGAAGCGGGCAGCGCCGAAGCAGACTGGTTGCAGGCCGAAGACGAAGTAGCAGCGGCGCTGAACGCAACGACCGCCGCACCTAGCGCCGCGCCTGCCCAGGCCAAAGCGCCGCGTGCGGTGCGACCTCGGTCAAACACTCGAGCAGGCTCGACGACCACAACTCCGACACGCACGCGCCGCAAACAGCCGCCTGCGACATCCAAAAGTTAAAGCATCTACGCCAGGAAGCAGGCCAGACCAACACTCTGCACAATGGACGGCTGGCACTGCACTGAATACCGATTTAGGACAAACCGCAGGCTGATTTTGAGCAGGGCTGAAATAGACCTGACATCAGACCTGTATCTTGAGCGAGCTGACAGATAGTGAAGTCAGCCAGGTAATGAGAAGGAGGGAAAATGTCACGCAGAAAGGCGAGCTTGCTCGCACTGGTGGTGGTGTGTCTGTGCAACCTATGCCACGCAACGCTAGCCGCCGGAAAGTTACAGTATCCGACTACGCCTGGCATCTGGCTGAGCCAGGAACCCGGGCGCGCGTGCAACACGGAATGCCAGGCGCGCTTGCTGGCTAGTTTGCGCCGCCTGACGGGTTGGCAACAGATGAGTTTTACCGCCACGGGCTGGCTCGAAATCGGAAATTGCGCCCCCGTTGAGGCACCGCAAGCAGGTTCGCCCAGTGCCCGCGCGGTGCTGACGCGCGTTCAGCAAAGCCAGCACGTCTTTATTGTCGAAGCGCATACGGGGTCGCCCGAAGTCAGCTTCGGCCAGTTGGATGAAGGCATGGTTTTTGAGGACGATTTGCGGCATTTGCGCTTGAAAATTTGGCGGCTGCGGCTTGACCTGGCCGATTTCAAACGCATCGCGGCGCCCGCGCGTGTGCTGGCCGCCTTCGATCCGGGCTTTGTTTTCCTGCACGAATTGTTGCACGGCTTGGGCTATGCCGACCCGGAACGTTTCGGCGAGGTGGGCGCGTGTGAGGCGCAGGTCAACCAAATGCGCGCCGAGTTGGGGTTGCCATTGCGCACGCAATACTTCGCCACTTCCCATCAACTCAATCAGCTCGCCGTCACGGTGCGCTTGGGTTTTCAGGAAGCCCCTCGCCCGGCAAGGTTGCCAGGCGATTCTGGTAAAGCAGCAAAACTACGGCAATACCAACTGATTTTCATGCCGGAATTCAGCAGTTCAGCGCAACGCGCAGAAGCCGAATCCGTGCAAAGTTACGTGCGCCGGCGTTAACACCGGCACTCGTGTTCTGCCAGCAAGGCGTATCGCTCCCCAGCAAAGCGAAAGATAGAGCGTGCGTCTTGTATACGGTTCCTCAGCCACCTTCATTTCCAGGCGCGCTTCAGTGAAGCGCGCCTTTTCACTTTACGCAGGTCATTCATCGTCCGCCGCATTCTGTAGATTTCAAGAAAAAGAGTTTCCGAATTGAACCCGCGAAGCGGGTGGCCAGAGTGTAGCCCAGGGTGAAGGCGTAGCCGCAACCCTGGGTAGCGGTGCAGTGAATTACAAGCCCATGAAGTGGGCGACAGACAATGGTCTGCCGCCCGTTTCACGGGCTTAATAACTGACGCCATCGCTACTACCCAGGGCTAACGCCCTGGGCTTTATGCTGCCGCCCGCCTTCGCGGGCTTGCTGCGGAAAAGCATTTTCTTGAAATCTATGGCTTCGTCCGCCGCATTCTGGCGTCGTCCGCCGCATTCTGGACAAGCTTCCGCAACTCAGGCAGGATACGCGCGTTTTTCCTGACAGCGTTTTCCCAAAATCAACAATTCCCTTCCGCCCAGAAAGGCTTGACCGCGTTATGAGTGCTGCTTTGCCAGAAACCGCGCTGCCTGTTGCGTCCGCCGACACCGAGGCGAACGACCCGTATCAACTGCGGCCCGAAGATGTCGCCGAGCCACCGCAATCGCTGTGGGCCGCCTTCCGCCGCATCGGGCCGGGCATGGTGCTGGCCGCCTCGATTGTCGGGTCGGGCGAACTGATCGCCACCACCACGCTGGGCGCGCAAGTCGGCTATGCCGCGCTTTGGATCATCGTGCTGAGTTGCCTGATCAAACCTGTCGTGCAGGCCGAAATGGGCCGTTACATCATCGCCAGCGGCGAAACGGGCCTCGCCAGTTTCAACCACGTGCCGGGGCCACGGCTGAAAGTGAATTGGGTGGTGTGGCTGTGGGCGCTGATGGTGCTCTTCACGATGATGCAGGTCGGCGCAATGTTCGGCGGCGTCTCACAGGTCATGAACCTGTTGATCCCGGCCCTCTCCGTCAAACTCTGGGTGCTGATCTTTGCCGCGATCACGCTGGCGTTGTTGTTGGGCGGCGGCTATGACCGCATCGAGAAGTTTGCAATGTTGAAGGTCGGCCTCTTCACGATGCTGACGCTGATGTCAGCCGTGCTGCTGATGCGCATGCCGCAATACTTTTCGTGGGCGGCTTGCGTACAGGGCTTGCGACCGAGCATGCCGCGCGGCGGATTCTCGACCGCCGTCGCCGTCTTTGGCATCACCGGCGTCGGCGCGAGCGAACTGTTCATGTATCCGTACTGGTGCGTCGAGAAAGGCTACGCGCGCTTCACCGGCGTGCGTGATGATTCGGCGGGTTGGGTGGGACGCGCGCGCGGCTGGATACGCGTGATGCATCTGGACATTATGTCTTCGATGGTGATTTACACCGTGGCGACGCTGGCGTTTTACCTGCTGGGCGCGGGCGTCTTGCATGGAATGGGCTTGGTGCCTTCTTCAAACGATATGATTCCGGTGCTGTCGAACATCTACACGCAAACGCTGGGCGGCTGGGCGTTGTGGCTGTTTTATCTGGGCGCGGTGGTGACGCTGTACGGGACGATCTTCGCTTCGATTGCCGCGCAATCACGGATGTATTCTGATATGGCGCGGCTGATGGGGGCGTTCGCCAGCGACGATTACGCGGCGCGAGTGCGCTTCCGCAACACGTTTATCTGGATTTTGACGGCGCTGCCGGTCTGCCTGTTTCTGTTTTTCACCTCGCCGGTTTGGATGGTGAAAGTCGGCGGCATCGCGCAAGCGGCGATGTTGCCCATCATCGGCGCGGCAACGCTTTATCTGCGCCATCGCCGCCTGCCCCGCGCCATCGCGCCAACGTCTTTGACGACCTTTGCCCTCTGGCTGTCAGCCGGGTTGATGGCGTTGATGATGGGCTATTCGATTTTGGAAGCCTTGAAAAAATAGCACGAACGTGGCGAACGATGCGGTACGGAGTGCGGTAGCGACCGGATTGTTCGACAAGCTGCCAGCTTGTCGAAGCGTGGCCGTTAGTCCATTGGGTTGACAGCCGGAACTTCGACAAGCTGGCAGCTTGTCGGACATACAAAGCGACCTGATGCAGCCTGGCTATGCACACGCGGGACGCCAGGTCGCTACCGCTCCTTGTACCGCACCGCTGCACTCCCACGGGATTATGAGCAACGAACGACGACGCCCCAACGACAACGAATTCCAAATGCCCAGCCTGCGTCTGGATGGCCGCACTGCGCTGGTCACTGGCGGCAGCCGTGGCTTAGGACTGGGTATCGCGCTGGCCCTGGCACACGCGGGCGCGGACATCGCCATCGCCGCGCGCACTGAAAGCGAAATCGCCACGGCCTGCGAGTTAATCGAAGCCACCGGGCGCAAAACGCTGAACGTGCCGACCGACATCGCTAATGTCGCCGCCGTGCGCGCGATGGTGCAACAAACGCACGCGCATTTCGGGCGGCTGGACATTCTGGTCAATGCCGCCGGTATGAACATCCGCCAGCCGTATGACACCTTCACTGAAGACGATTGGGAACGGCTGATGGGCATTAACTTGAAAGGCGCCTTCTTTGCCGCGCAAGCCGCCGCTGGCGTGATGCGCGCGCAAGCCAAAGGCCGAGGCGAAAGCCGGAATAACGGAAAGATCATCAACATCACTTCGCTCGCCACGCAGGTCGCCCTGCCCAACGTCGCGCTATATGGCATCAGCAAAAGCGGCTTGTTGCAGATGACGCGCGCACTGGCGTTGGAACTCGCGCCCGCTCGCATCAACGTCAACGCCATCGGGCCGGGCCGATTCTGGACAGCGATGACGGACAAGCTGTTTGCCGATCCGGCGTTGTATGACAACAACGTCAGCATGATCCCGCTCGGACGCCCCGGTATTGCCACAGACCTGGCGGGCGCGGCGTTGTTGCTGGCTTCGGACGCGGGCGATTACATCACCGGCCAAACGATTTATGTGGATGGCGGCTGGCTGGCGAATGGTGGTGCAAAGGCCTGAGATGAGTTACCGGTTCATTGCCACGATCTACAAATTCAGCAGCAACCCCAGCTTCTGTTGCGTAGACGTGCCTGCGGAACTCAGCGCCGCCGTTGGCAAAAAAGGCGCGGCATCAGTTGTCGGCACCGTCAACGGCCTTGAATGGCGCGGCAACTTATTGCCGAATGGCAAAGGCGGCCACCGCATGATTCTCAATGGACAAATTCGCAAGCAGGCGCGCGCTGGCGTGGGCGACGCCGTTGAAATCAGTTTGCAAGCGGATGAAGCTGCGCGCGCACTGCAACTGCCGGAAGAACTCGCTGAAGCCCTGCGCGAAAACGACTTGCTCGACAAATTCAACGCCCTGCCGCCCAGTCATCAGCGGCACACCTTGCAATGGCTGCAATCCGCCAAAACGCGCCCCACGTGGGAACGGCGCGTCGAAACGCTGGTGATGCGGCTGACGACGAATAACTGGCGGCAAAAGGAGACTCCATGAAAACCATTTGGCAAACCACCGACAAACAGGAATTGCTGGCGCGACTGGCAAAACTCAATTCCGCCGCTACCCCGCAATGGGGCAAACTGAATTGTCCGCAGATGCTGGCGCACGTCGCCGACGGCATGCGCATGACGCTGGGCGATTTGCAGTGCCAACCCAAACGTGGGCCGTTGCGCTTTGGGCCGTTGAAGAAACTCATCATTTACTGGCTGCCCTTTCCGAAAGGCGCGCCGACCGCGCCGGAACTGATTGCGCGCGCCGCCGAGGGCATCGAACCGGAGCGCGCGGCGGTCGTCGCCTTGCTCGAACGCATGGCCGCCGACCACACGCGGCAGGATTGGCCGGAGCATCCGGCCTTCGGTAAACTGTCGGCGCAGGATTGGGGCGCGCTGGTTTATAAACATCTGGATCATCATCTGCGCCAGTTCGGCGTCTGATGTTTTTGAAAGGGCTTGCGCAGAATCGTTGCCACAGAGGCACGGAGCCACAGAGGAAAGGCTTGGAACGCCAGAACCCATCTCGCTTGCTCTGTGGCTCCGTGCCTCTGTGGCAAAATTTTCAGCTTTGCCTGAGTTCTATTTGAAAGGAAGTGCAGAGTGAGCAAAGTACGTTTGTGCGGATTGGGGTTGTTATTGGCGCTGGGCGTGCTCACGTCAGGCTGTATCAGCATCGAGCAGGAAATCTTTTTGCAGCCGGACGGCAGCGGCGATTTGCTGTTATTGATCACGCTGCCCGATTTTCCCGCTGACATGAAAAGCGGCGGCATGAGCGCGGGCGATCCGGCGGAGGCAATGCAAAAATTCAAAACCGAAATCGCGACCAAATTGCCGCCGACGATCAAGCTGAAAGAGGCCAAAGAATTGAAGCAGAACGGCACGCTGGGCTTTTACGCGCTCTTTCAATTCAAAGACATCAACGAAGTCCGCACCGTAATGACCAACGTTATGAAAGAGAGCGCCCAGGGCATGTCCGGCGGCAGCGCCAGCCCAACAAAGCCTGCGGAATGGAACGTCAAGCTGGTCAAACAAGGCGTGGCAACGAACTTCACCCAAACGTTTTACACCGACATGGCCGAAGCCAAAGTCGAGACCAGCGGCAATGTCGAAGTCAGCGTCAAACCGCCACCCAAACCCGCGCCCGCCCCCAGCACGGCCCGCGCAGGCCGCCGTCCGGCAAGCAAAGCGGCAACCAAACCAGCCGCCGCTGACGAAGCCAGCGGCGGAATGAAAATGGAAGGCATGGAAGGGCTGGCGCAAATGATGCTGGGCGCGATCAAGTTCCGCTTCACTTTGCATACGCCGACGCCGATTACTTCTTCCAATGCCGATCTGGTCTTGGGCGGCAAAACGGCGCTCTGGAACTGCTCGCTGGCGGCGTTCGCCAAAGAGAAAAGGCCGATTGAGATGAAAGCGAGTTATTGATGCGTGCGTCACTGGCAGCGACCTGAACGCCACGGTGCAGACGTTTAGAGTTCAAGCTTTAGCTTGTCAGCGCGCGTGCAGCACGCCAAAACAAACTAAAGTTTGAACTCTAAACGCCTGCGCCGGATGGCTTCGGCTACTGCCAATGACCCGCCTAACCAAGGGCTGTGAAGTTGATGCTGATTACCAGTCCGGCCAATGAACGCCTTAAACACGCGCGCCGCGTGCGTGAGGGACGCGAGCCGGAATTGATCTTTGTCGAAGGCGAGCGGCTGGTCGAAGAGTGTTTGCAGGCCCAGTTGCCGCTGCTGGCCTGCTTTCACGAAGCCGCACCAGCCGCGCGGACGCAAGCGATCCTGGCGGAATTACAGCGGCGCGGATGTCCGCTTTATCCGACCACAGCGGCAGTGCTGGCGACGCTCAGCGATACGGTGAATCCGCAAGGCGTCGTCGTGCTGGCGCAACGCCCAACAACTGGCTTGACCCAAATGCTGACAGCACCGCACCCGCTCATCGTTGCGCTGGATGCCGTGCAAGACCCCGGTAACTTCGGCACCATCGTGCGCACGGCTGAGGCCGCTGGGGCAAGCGGCGTCGTGGCGCTGAAAGGTTCCGTAGACGCTTTCGCCCCCAAAACCTTGCGTAGCGCGATGGGTTCGGCCTTTCGCTTGCCCATCGTAAGCGGCTTGACCGACGCCGCGTTGCTGGCACAAGCGCGCGCGGCTGGCTTGAAAGTGCTGGCGACCGCCGCGACCGCCGCAATGCGCTACGATCAATTCGACTGGCGGCAACCGGCGTTGCTCGTGTTTGGCAACGAGGCGCACGGCGTCAGCCAAGCGCTGCTGGATGCTTGCGATGCGCAGATCAGCATTCCGTTGCAAGCGCCGGTTGAATCGCTGAACGTGGCGGCGGCGGCGGCGGCAATTCTGTTTGAAGCCGCGCGGCAACGGCGTTCCTGGGTACGCACCGCTTCCAGCGTGCGGTCTTGGCAAGAAATAGAATGATGCTGAAAGGGTGCCCTTCGGCATTATTCGGTCTCACTCGAAGACCGCACGCTGGAAGCGGTGCGCACCCAGAGACAACCTAACGCAACAAACTTACACGCGCTGCCGTATGATCCCGCGTGAATATGACCGTGCCCGAAAAAAACGAATTTCCCAATCGCATCGAATACTATTTGCGCCGCTTCTTTGAGCGCGTCGGCGGCGCGTTGGATTTCGCCTTGCGCCGTCCGCTGAACCCGCAAGCGCGCACGGACTTGTCTGCCCTTCTGCCACAGATCGAACAGGCCATCGAAGCCAAGTTGCGGCGCGAGGGCGCGCGTGTCATTGCGCCCAACCTGATCGAGTTGCGCTACGACTATGAAACCTACGGCCAGATGACCGACGCGCGGCGCGAGTATTTGCAGAAAGAATTGCAGGCCAGCTTGTATGAATATGTCGTCAACCACCGCTACACGACGCTCGACAAGTTGCAGGTCAAACTGGCCTTCGATGTCTTCACGCGCAAGCTGACCATCAGCGCGACATTTCCCGACGAAGCGGCTGCCGTGGCGACCAAACAAGCTTTGCCCGGCGCGGGACAAGTAGCATTGCCTGCCGCGCCGGCGAATGAACAAGCAAAAAGCTGCACGCTCACTTTGCGCGCCATTGACCGGCAATTCTTCGGCACGTTGCACACGCAACTGCACGGCAACGAAACGCGCGCGGGCCTTGGACGCAGCCACGACAACCCGCTGTGCCTCAACGATTCGACCGTATCGAGCTTTCACGCGGCCTTCACGCTGACGCCCAACGGCACGCTCTGGCTGACCGATTTGGGCAGCAGCAACGGCACGTTCGTCAACGATGTCCGCCTGGGCGAAGGTGACAAAGTGATTGTGCGCGCAGGCGATAAATTGCGCTTTGGGGATATTGAAATAAAGCTGGAAGTACAATGATTCGATCTGGCGCAGCCTTTGGAGCGCGGCGGCCTGTGCCGCCGCGCTCCAAAGGCTGCGCCGTTTCAATGTTATGAGTTTTCCATTTATTGCAACCTTGATTTTCCTCGGCGGCCTTGGGTTTCTGATCTGGTCGTTATGTCTATCGGCCTGGCGGTATCGTTCCAGCGCAGCCGAACCAGATGCCGCCGCCGTGCCGGATGATTTCGGCCCGCGGTTGACCAGCGCACGCTTGCGTTACGTGCGTTGGGCGTTTGCGTTGCTGGTGCTGGCGGCGTTCGGCTTTCACGTGTATTGGGGCTTGTTCTCGACCGGGCCGTTCGGCGAGAACGCCGCCTTTGCCGCGCTCAAAAACAAACGCGACCAGCGCAACCGGCGCGACGAAGAGGCCAATTTGCGCGGCTGGATTTTTGACCGGCACCGCGATTACAAACGCACGCTGGCGAAATACCGCTTCATCAACGGCAAGATCGTGCGCGATTACCCGCTCGGTCAGGCATCAGCGCATTTGATTGGTTACGGCGGTCTATTGCGCGGCGATGCGGCGATGGAACGCGCCGTGGCGGCCCAACCACCACGCGCAGAGGAAAAAAGCTGGTGGCATAAACTCAGCGGCTTTTGGAGCGAAGAACAAAAGGTCGCCGTCGGGCCTGACCTGGTGCTGACGATTGATTACGACTTGCAGAAGGCGGCGTTTGAACAGTTGCAGAGCGTCTCTAAAGGCGGGCGCGGCGCGGTGGTCATGCTCAACCCGCAAACCGGTGAAGTGCTGGCGCTGGTGAGCACGCCCAGCTTCGATCCCGACGATGTGAACAACGATCCGACCTGGGCGAAAATTTTCAGCGATGTCAAAAACCGTCCGCTGCTCAATCGCGCGTTGAACGAATACTACCTGCCCGGCTCGACCTTTAAGGCGCTGACCGCCGCCGCCGCCATCGAAGCGCGCAAAGACGATCTCTATTTCACCAGCGTCGCCGGCGGTTGGACGCCGCCCAATTCAGGCCGTCCCATCCGCGATGACGAAGGCGAGGCGCTGGGCCGCTTGAATCTGACCGAAGCGTTTGTGCATTCGTCGAATCAATACTTCGCGCAACTCGGCGTCGAGTTGGAGCGGCAACGCATGGGCGAAGCGGCGGCGCGCTTCGGCTTAAAAGTACACGCCACGCCCGGCGCTTCTATCGGCACCGGCGTTGAGCGCGGACTTTGGAACAGCGAGAACAAAGTGCTGTCAGACGTGTTTGCGCCGCTCAATTCGACCTTCGTCAACGGTAACAAGATCAGCAAGTACGACATCGCGCTCGAATCCATCGGGCAGGGCTACGTGCAAATGACGCCCTTTCAGATGGCGCTGATCGCGGCGGGCGTGGCGCACAAACAGGGATTGGTGATGCGGCCCAAACTGGAAATGGAACGCACGCCCGTCATGCTGAGCCAGGCGATGACCGCGCCCACGGCGGCGCGCGTGCGCGAATTGATGAAAGCCGTGGTTGAACGCGGCACGGCGGCGGGCGTTTTCAAACAGACGATCACAACCAAAGGCATCACGGCGGGCGGCAAAACGGGCACGGCGCAACGCGAAGTCACGGTGATTGATCCGGCGACGGAAAAGCCGGTGATGATCCGTGATGAACGGGGCCGCACGCGCGTCAAAAAAGAGTTCCGCATTGATTCCTGCTTTATCGGCTTTGCGCCGTTCGATAATCCGCAGATCGCCTTTGCCGTCGTGGTCGAAGGCGGTGGTTATGGCGCGAAGACCGCCGCGCCGATTGCCGCGAATTTGCTGGTGAAAGCCAAAGACCTGGATTTGCTGAAAGCGCCGCCGCCCGTGTTGGCGAGTGGCAATGTGACCGCACCGCGCAATTAACCCTGGGTTTTGTCCTTCCTTGATCGCGCCTGCCCGCGCTTCAGCCAAAGCGCGCACTTACTTGCTAAAAACTCGGCCCGCCATTCAGGCACAGCTTTTGAAGGTAATCCTACCGGACTGACGAAGCTCAGGTGTAAACCATCTATTCGTGTGTATTAGCGCCTGGGCCTGCAATCTGCGGATGACAAAAATGTTCTTCACCTCGACTATCTCTACATTTATGCGGGAATCGCCGGAATGAGTGTCTTTCATCATCCTCAATTACTCAGCACGTTTTTGCGTGAGGTGCAGGCGCTGGCACTGACCTCGACAGCCTCGTTAGAGCAGCTCCTCGCTACCATCGCGCCGCAACTGGGCGCGCTGCGGGCGGGCATTTGGTCAAAGGAAGGAGGAAACGAATTGCTGTGCCGGACGTGGTATTTGCCCATGCATCCGGCCCGCCGGGCGGCGTTAAAAGCGCTCAAGCAATTGCCCGAACGCCGCCTGATCCAAGAGGCATTGCAGTGGCGCGCCACCAGCCCGTTGCAGCGCGGTTTGTTGCATGGCGCGCTGGCCGAATGGCTGGTGTTGGTGCCTGTGCACACAGGGCCACAAAGCGTGCTCGGCATGCTGAGCCTGGTTTTTCAGGAAACAGATCGCCTGGTGCCGGAATCCGTTTTGGCAGGCTTACAACTATTGGCCGCCTTGTTGGCCGAAAAACACTGGCCGCCAGAACCTGTGCTGGCACCCGGCTTTGACAATGACACCTTGCGGGTCGAGTTGAGCCGCCACTATGACTTCAGCGGCTTGCTAGGGAACAGTCAGGGAATGCGGCAGGTTTATGAACAGATCGCGCAAGTCGCATGCGCCAAAACAACGGTGCTCATTGGTGGTGAATCAGGTACAGGCAAAGAATTGGTGGCGCAAGCCTTGCACCGCAATTCGCCGCGGATAGACGGGCCTTATCTGAAGGTCAATTGCGGCGCGCTGAGCGACAACTTGATCGAAAGCGAGTTGTTCGGCCATGTGCGGGGCGCTTTTACCGATGCCCACACTGACAAACCAGGCCGTTTTGAATTGGCGCACGGCGGCACGTTGTTGCTGGATGAAATCGGCGAACTGACAACCCATGCCCAAGTACGTTTGTTGCGCGTGCTGGAAAGCGGGGAATGCGAACGGCTGGGCGCGACGGACATCATCCAAACCGATGTGCGCGTGATTGCCGCGACCAACCGCGATTTGAGTGCTGAGGTCGCGGCTGGGCGCTTTCGCGCAGACCTGTTTTACCGGCTCAATCTCTTCCCGATCACAATTCCGCCTTTGCGGGAACGCAGCGAAGATATTCCGGTACTAGCCGCGCAGTTCCTCGGAGAGTTTGCGCGGCAACACAAGAAAGCCTTGAAGGGCTTTACGCCACACGCCTTGGAAATGTTGACCAGTTACGATTGGCCGGGCAACGTGCGGGAGTTGCAGAACGCCGTTGAACGCGCGGTCGTCGTCGCCACTGGCAAGGCGATTCAACCGCACGAATTGCCCGCCGCCGTGCAAACCGCCAGCACCGCCGGCCTGACCGCCAATTACAACCTCACCGCTGCCGTCGAAGCTTACGAACGAGACCTGATTTGCGCCGCCCTTACCACCACACGGGGCAAACGCGCCCCCGCCGCCGAATTGCTGGGCATCAGCGAACGCCTGCTCGCTTACAAACTGAAAAAATATCTGATCAATCCGACGCTCTATAGCGGTTGACCACAGCGAAAAAGTTTTCCGAGCCGGAAGCGGTCTCCGACAATTTTGTTGAGGTCGTGCTAACCAGGCAAAACCTGCCGCTGTCCGCCAAGCTAGTTTTCTTCACCACTAACATCGTTGCCGCACAGCGAGATGCACTTTTCGACAAGCTTGCCAACTAGGTGCTGGCACAACCCTTGCCAAGCTCACTGTCAGGCAACGCGAAAACTTGTTCGTAACGCCCGCAAATAACGACAACAAAACCACACGCGCCAATGACTGCCGCCGCACAAAGCCAACCGAAACCGACCGCTACGCATTGCCCATATTGCGCGCTGCAATGCGGTGTGTTGCTGACGGGCGCGCGCGCGGACATCGCGTTACACGGCAATGTGGCATTCCCGGTGAATCAGGGCGCGCTCTGCATCAAGGGTTGGACGGCCACCGAAGTGCTCAATCACGAAGAGCGCCTGTTGCGCCCGCTCAAACGCAACGCGCGCGGCGTGCTCGCGCCGGTCGAATGGGATGAAGCGCTCGACACGATTGCGGCGGCGTTCAAAGCCACACAGGCCAAGTACGGACGCGATGCCGTGGGCATGCTGGGCGGCGGTTCATTGACGAACGAAAAAGCCTATCTGCTCGGCAAGTTCGCGCGCGTGGCTTTGCGCACGGCGAACGTGGATTACAACGGGCGCTTTTGCATGGCGAGCGCGGCAGCGGCGGCCAACCAAGCGTTTGGCATTGATCGCGGTCTGCCCTTCCCCGTCGCCGACATCGCAGGCGCGGAAGTGATTTTGCTGGTCGGCGCAAATCCGGCAGAGACGATGCCGCCCCTCATGCAGCACTTTGAAAAGCAGCGCGCGAATGGTGGCACGCTGATCGTCGTTGATCCGCGCCAGACATTAACGGCACAAGCCGCGCATGTGCATTTGCGCGGGATGCCCGGCAGCGATGCCGCGCTGGCGAATGGCCTGTTGCATTTGCTCATCCGCGAACAGTTGCTTGACGAAGCCTACATTGCGGCGCGCACGGAAAACTTTGCGGCGGTCAAAGCCGTCGCGGCGACGTATTGGCCCGACCGCGTCGAACGGCTAACCGGTGTTAGCGAGTCACAATTGCTGCAAACGGCGCGGCTGCTCGGTCACGCCCGCAGCGCGATGATCCTGACCGCGCACGGCGCCGAACAGCACGCGCAAGGCGTCAACAACACGCTGGCCTTTATCAATCTGGCGCTGGCCTTGGGCCTGCCCGGCAAAGCGTGCAGCGGCTTTGGCACGATCACCGGCCAGGGCAACGGTCAGGGCGGACGCGAACACGGACAGAAGGCCGATCAGTTGCCCGGCTATCGCAGCATTCACGACGCGGCTGCGCGCCAATACATCGCCGAGGTTTGGGGCATCAACGCGAGCGAACTGCCCGGCGCGGGCAAATCGGCTTACGAACTGCTGCAAGCCTTGGGCGGCGAGATCAAAGCGCTCTTTGCGCTGGGCTTCAACTTCATGGTTTCCGCGCCTGACGCCCATCAAATCAGCGCACGACTAAACCAACTCGATTTCTTCTGCACAGCGGATTTCTTTCTTTCAGAGACGGCGCGCGTGGCCGATGTCGTGCTGCCTTCGGCGCAATGGGCCGAAGAGGAAGGCACGCTGACCAATCTGGAAGGCCGCGTCATTCGCCGCCGCCGCGCGTTGTGGCCGCCGGAAGAAGCGCGCAGCGACATCGAGACGCTCTGCGCCTTGGCCGCGCGCTTGGGTTGCCGCGAACAGTTCAGCTACGCCGACAGCGAAGCGGTCTTCAACGAATTGCGCCGCGCCTCGGCGGGCGGTCTCGCCGATTACAGCGGCATTAGTTACGCACGACTGGACGCGGGCGAAGCCTTGCACTGGCCTTGCCCCGAAGGCAGCGAAGGTACGCCGCGCCTGTTCAGCGAAAGCTTCCCGACGCCGACCGGCAAGGCGCGCTTTCACGCCGTGCAGCATCAAGCCGCCGTCGAAGAGCCGGACGCGGAGTTCCCGCTTTACCTGACGACCGGGCGCGTGCTGGCGCAATACCAAACCGGCGCAATGACGCGGCGTATCGCCAAGCTGAATGCGGCCAGCGGTGAACCCTGCGCCGAATTGCATCCGCAAGTCGCGCAACGTTACTGCCTGCAAGCGGGCGCGGCAATCACGTTGGTGACGCGGCGCGGGCGCGCGCAATTCAAAGTCAAACTCACACGCGGCATCCGGCCCGATACAATCTTCGTCCCGTTTCATTGGGGCGCGGAACAATCGGCGAATCACCTGACCATCGGCGCGCTCGATCCGGTCAGCCGCATGCCTGAATTCAAAGTCTGTGCGGTGCGGATCGAACCAGCACTTACACAGAATTCTCCATTCTTAACTCTCAATTCTCTGGCAGAGAGACAGCCTAACTGAGGTTGCCCATCGCAAAAGAATTGAGAATGAAAAATTGAGAATGGAAAGTGATTTGTATTGAACAGAGGAAATGGCAATGACTCGCAAACAAAAACTCGTCGTGATTGGCAATGGCATGGCCGGCGCGCGTTTGGTCGAAGACATCATTACGCGCGGCGGGGCCGATCAATTCGAGTTCGTGATGTTCGGCGATGAGCCGTATGGCAACTACAACCGCATCTTATTGTCGGGCGTTTTGTCCGGCACCCACCAGGCGCAAGATATTTTTATTAACCCGCTGGCGTGGTACGAAACCAACAACGTCAAGTTGCACGCGGGTGCGCGCGTCACCTCGATTGATCGCGTGAACAAAATTGTCATCGCTGCGGATGGGGTAACGACAGAAACGTATGACAAGCTGGTCATCGCCACCGGCAGTTCGGCGTTTCTGCCGCCGATGGAAGGTTTACGCACAACGACTGACGGATTCAAAGCTGGTGTTTTCGTCTTTCGCACGCTCGACGATTGCGAAGCGATTACGCAATACGCTGAAGGCGGCAAGCGCGCCGCAGTGATTGGCGGCGGCTTGCTGGGCTTGGAAGCGGCACGCGGCCTGTTGAATCTGGGCGCGGAAGTGCACGTCATTCACCTGATGCCGCATTTGATGGAAGTGCAACTCGACGCGATTGCGGGCGCGACGCTCCGACGTTCGATGGAAGCGCTGGGCGTGCAGGTGCATTTGAACAAAGCCACGACCGCGATTCTCGGTGATGAACACGTGACCGGCTTGCAATTCAAAGACGGCACGACGCTCGACTGCGAGATGGTTGTGATTTCGGCAGGCATTCGCCCGAACGTGCAACTGGCGCGTGACGCAGGGCTGACCGTCGAACGTGGCATTGTCGTCAACGATGGCATCACCTGCGTTGACGACCCGGATGTTTTCGCCGTTGGCGAATGCGCGCAGCACAACGGGATGGTTTACGGCTTGGTCGCGCCGCTCTGGGAACAGACGGCGGTGCTGGCGGATCGGCTGACCGGGCGCAAGCCGCAAGCGGAATACAAAGGCTCCAAGGTTTCGACCAAACTCAAAGTCATGGGCGTAGACCTCGCGGTGATGGGCGAGAAACAACCCCGCGATGAACACGACGAAGAGGTCGTTTACACCGAACCACTGCGCGGCATTTACAAGAAGCTGATCGTGCGCAACGGCAAGCTGGCCGGGGCGATTCTGTTGGGCGATACGGCGATGGCTCCGGCCTTGTTGCAAGCCTTTGATCGCGGCGTGCTCTTGCCGGAAAACCGCGCCGAATTGCTCTTCCCGTTGACCGATCAAGTCGCGGCCAAGTCCGCTGCCGAGTTGCCGGACGAAGCGCAAATCTGCAATTGCAACGGCATCGCGAAAGGCGCGATCGTCAAAGCAGCCAAAGGCGGTTGCCGTTCGCTGAAAGCGTTATGCGATGCGACGCGCGCGGGCACGGGCTGCGGCGCGTGCAAATCGCAGGTGCAGGAAATTTTTGAAGCGGCGGCGGGCGATACGATTGTCGAAGACCCCTCGATTCACTATTACGTGCCGGGCGTGCCGTTGCCCAAACCGGAGTTGATTGCCGCGATCAAAGAACAGGAATTGAAAAGCGTCTCCGCCGTTTTCCGCGTGCTGGCTGTTGGAAAAGAAGATCCGGCGAGCAAAGCGGGGCTGGCTTCGCTGCTCAAAACGATTTGGCACGATGGGTATGAAGACGAACGCGATGCGCGCTTTATCAATGACCGCGTGCACGCGAACATTCAGAAAGACCGCACCTTCAGCGTCGTGCCACGCATTTATGGCGGCGTCACCACAGCGGCGGAACTAAAACGCATCGCCGAAGTCGCCGAACGCTACAACGTGCGCATGGTCAAATTCACCGGCGGCCAGCGCCTTGATCTGCTGGGCATCAGCAAAGAAGACCTGCCCAATGTCTGGCGCGATTTGGGCATGCCCAGCGGCCACGCTTATACAAAAGCTTTTCGCACCTGCAAGACCTGCGTCGGTACGGAGTTCTGCCGCTTTGGCGTCGGCGATGCGGTGGCGTTGGGCATCGCGATTGAAAAGAAATATCAAGGCATCGAGTTTCCTCACAAAGTGAAGCTGGCGACGACCGGCTGCCCGCGCAATTGCTCTGAGGCGACTACCAAAGACATCGGCGCTGTGGCGATTGAAGGCGGCAAATGGGAAGTCGTCATCGGCGGCGCTGCCGGATCGAAAGTCCGCAAGGCCGATTTGCTGATCACGGTGGATACGCACGAAGAAGTGCTGCATTACATGGGCCGCTTTATGCAGTATTACCGCGAACACGCCAAGTACCTGGAACGCACCTACGACATGGTCGAGCGCATGGGCATCGAGAAACTGCGCCGGGTGTTAGTTGATGATGAAGAAGGCATCTGCGCGCGGCTGGACGCGGAAATCGAAGCGGCCGTCGCGGCGTATGTTGATCCTTGGCAAGAGGCTGCACAACCGCATCATCCATCGCAATTCGTCAACATTCTGCCAAAGGCGGAAGCGGACGCGATGCTGAGTCAAATCAGCAAACAACCGGCGAATTATGGCGACTAGAACAATGCGGTACGGGGAGCGGTAACGACCCGGTTCTGCGAGTGCTACCAAATCGAAGACCAGGTCGCCACCGCTCCCTGTACCGCACCAGAAGATTATTATGAGTACGACAACGACTACGACCACCAAACTCGTTCCCACCGATCTGCACTTCAATCTTGGCGCGCTTGCACGCATTCCGCCGGGTGAAGGCAAGGAGTTTGAAATCGCGGGCGAATTGATCGCCGTCTTCCGTTTGCGCGACGGTCGTGTGTATGCTGTGCAGGCCAAATGCCCGCATCGTGAAGGCGCACTGGCCGACGGCATCACGGGCGGGGGCACGGTGGTTTGCCCCATGCACAGTTTCAAGTTCGATCTCGCGACGGGCGCGCCACTGGGCCACGATTGCGCGGCGCTGCGGACGTATGCCGTTAGCGTCAATGCTGTCGGCGAGATCATTCTGCAACTGTGAGCACGTTCAATGAATGGATTAACCGGCAAGCGCGTCGCACTGCTCGAAGCCCGCATGGGCGGCGAGCTAGCAAATCTGGTCAAACGGCATGGCGGCGCACCGCAAGTGTTCCCGGCCTTGCGCGAAACGACGCGTGAGGCTTCCGCCGAGACCACGGCGTTGATTGACAACCTGACCCAAGGCCAATTGGGCTACATCGTGTTTCAGACCGGCGTCGGCGTGGCTGCACTCCTCGCTGAAGCCGAAAAACTGGGCCGCAAGGATGAACTGCTGACGGCGCTGCACTCCGTCACCAAAATTTGTCGTGGGCCGAAACCGACAGCCGTATTGGCACGCAATGGCTTGAAACCCGACGTCAGCGCAGCCGAACCGTTCACGACAACGGAGTTGCTGACGGCGTTGGAACCGTTCACGCTCGCCGGGCAACGGGTCGCGCTGTTGCATTACGGCGAACGCAATGCGGCGTTGACCGCAGCGTTGCAGGCACGCGGCGCGGCGCTTTACGAATTGACCTTGTACGAATGGGAACTGCCGGAAGACGTGACGCCACTGCAAACGCTGCTCGAACAATTGCCGCAAGGCGCGTTCGACGCGGTGGCCTTCACCAGTCAGATTCAGGCGCGGCATCTGTTCCAACTGGCCGATGTGCGCGGCCAGACGGAGCAATTGTGCGCGGCCTTGAACGAACGCACGGTGACGGCTTCCATCGGGCCGACGTGCAGCGCGGCGTTACGCGCGTTGGGCGTCGAACCACGGGTTGAACCCGAACACCCGAAGATGGGGCCGATGGTGTTGGCGCTAGGCAAATACTTCGATGAACACTGATGCAAACTAACTGATTCAACCGAACGAGCCTTCCATCAACCGACGATAGAACCGCTCCGCCGTGTGACTTACGGACGGAGCGGCAGTGAGCGCAACCAATCCACGATCAATTGATAGCAAGCCGCTGGGCGTGCGTGGCCCTACCTGCTTGAGGTGTGCGCGGCAACAGTGTGTTACTGACAATCAAATCAACCAAACTGACAAGAGGATACCCCAATGCAAAGACGAAATTTTTTGAAAGGTGCGCTGGCGGCTGGCTCGCTGGCGAGCAACACGACGTTGCTGAACGCGTGTTCGGCAGGAGGAGCGAAATCTGTGACCGCAACCAATAAAATCAAAATCGGGTTTATCCCGCTGACCGATTGCGCCTCGGTCGTGATGGCGCACGAACTGGGCCTGTATAAAAAACACGGCCTTGATGTCGAAGTCACGCGCGAGGCTTCGTGGGCGACGATCCGCGACAAAGTCTTGAGCGGCGACTTGCACGGCGCGCATTGTCTGTTCGGCATGCCGTTCTCGGTTTACACCGGCGTCGGCGGCGCGGCGGGCAGCGAGATGCACGTGGCGATGATCCTCAACAACAACGGCCAGGCGATCACGTTGGCGAAAGACTTTTGCCCGACCGTCGGTTTCCGCGAAGTCGGCAAGGTCAAGGCCACCGTCGAGGCCATGAAAGCCAAGAAGACCGTGACTTTTGCGATGACCTTTCCCGGCGGTACGCACGACCTGTGGTTGCGTTACTGGCTGGCCGCCGCTGGCGTAGATCAAAAGGCCGTCAAGGTCATCACCATCCCGCCGCCGCAAATGGTCGCCAATATGAAGGTCGGCAATATGGATGGGTATTGCGTCGGTGAACCCTGGAACGGCGTCGCCGTGCAGCAAGCCATCGGCACCACCCACATCGCTTCGCAGGACATTTGGAAGCATCATCCGGAAAAGGCGCTGGTCGTCAACAAGGCGTTCAGCACGACGCGCCGCGACGAACTGAAAGCCGTGATGAAAGCCGTGTTGGAAGCTTCGATTTGGCTCGATGATGTGAACAACCGCAAACAGGCGGCGGCGGTCATCGGCAAGCCGTCTTACGTCAACGCCCCGCCCGAAGTCATCGAAGCGCGGTTGCGTGGCGAATACGACTTGGGCTGCGACCGCAAACACACTTACACCGACGATTACATGCTGTTCCATCGCGGCGGGCAGACGAATTTTCCGCGCAAGGCGCACGCGATCTGGTTCATGGCGCAATACAAACGCTTCGGCTATTTGACCGCCGCGCCTGATTATAAAGGCATCGCGGACAAGCTGATTTTGCAGGACGTTTACAGCGACGTGGCGAAATCCATGAACATCGCGTTGCCGGACGACGATATGAAACCGTTCACGCTGGCGCTGGACAACGTGACTTTCGATCCGGCGCAACCGGAAAAGGCGCTGCCCGCTGTGGCGTAAAGCTGACGCATTGTCCGACAAGCTGGCAGCCTTGTCATTACCCACATCTTTCGTGTTTGGCGATTGTTGTCTTTTGCCCTGAAAGGGCTTTGGAGATTAGCCGGTGGTGAAACCACCGGAACCGAGCGCAGACAGTTCGCACCCCGGCAGGGGTGCCGGACGGAACCTCGAAGGACGGAATTTTTCATCAC
>JACPYM010000103.1 GCA_016196035.1 Acidobacteriota bacterium
CACTGGCCGACTTCACGCGCGCCATCGCACTCGATGAGAAAGATGCCTGGACAATCATGCAACGCGGAGAGACCTATCGGAAGATGGACAAGTACGAAGAGGCGCTGGCCGACTTCACGCGCGCCATCGCACTCGATGAGAAGTATGTTTGGCGGCGCGGATTAACCTATCAGGGGATGGGCAAGCACGCGGAGGCACTGGCCGACTTCACGCGCGCCATCGCACTCGATGAGAAAGATGCCTGGACAATCATGCAACGCGGAGAGACCTATCGGAAGATGGACAAGTACGAAGAGGCGCTGGCCGACTTCACGGGCGCCATCGCACTCGATGAGAAGTATGATTGGGCAATCGCGAGTCGCGGAGAGACCTATCGGTTGATGGGCAAGTACGAAGAGGCGTTGGCCGATTATTGCGACGCCATCAAATTAGACCCAGAAGACGCGGTCTCTCTCATGGGTCTCGCGGCGTGTTATCGCAAACTCGGACAGACTGCTGAATATGAGCAGCAGATTGAACTTGCGCGCCCGTTGTTGGCTGAAGAAAGTGAATATAGCCGGGCGTGCTTCGCTGCGATTGCGGGCGAAACAGATGAGGCGCTGGCTTTGCTCCGCAAGGCGCTAGAAAACGGCGACGAAGACATGGAATGGGTGGGCCGCGATCCCGATTTTGATTGGATTCGGGATGACCCGCGTTTTACAGCGTTGTTAGAGGGAATGGATGCGCCACTACGGGAGGGCTGATTGCGAGAGTTCGACGACATAGCGTTTCTGGACGTTCAGAGTTGATGACTGTTTGCTGTGGTTACAGGACGGCAGGATTAAACAGCAAGTGCTGGCAAAAAGAAAAGAGCGCCAGGAACAATCCGACGCTCTTTAGTTTGAGTTCGAGTTTTTGTTATGGCCGTCCTCGCTTCACCGCAACGAGCCTAACGCTTTTCACAGCCAGTAAGCAGCGGGAAAGCCTATACGCAAAAAATAGAAGGCGCCTTCCTGAGCTTTTTCCTTCGCCCGTTGCCAAGCTGCCAACTCACTGGCGTCTATCTCGTATTCACCAGTTTCGACATCAAGCACGAGAAACTCACCTTGGTGGTTTGTTTCCACCGCGCTGCGAATCCGCTGCTCGTAAAGCAACTGACCGCGTTTGGCGATTTCGCCGCTGGGAATTCGTGCATGAGGCATTGTGCTACTCCTCGTTGCTTACGGCCTGCCGCTTTCCAAAAATGCTTTCAACTTCCGCGACCGCGACGGGTGACGCAATTTGCGCAACGCCTTCGCCTCAATCTGACGGATGCGTTCGCGGGTGACGGCGAAATGCTGGCCGACTTCTTCCAGCGTGTGTTCGCTGCCGTTCGGGCCTAACCCAAAACGCATCTTGATGACCTTCTCTTCACGTGGCGTGAGGGTCTTCAACACTTCTTCCGTGATTTCGCGGAGGTTGATGTTGATGACCGATTCCGCCGGGTTGGCGATGGTCTTGTCTTCGATGAAATCGCCGAGATGCGAATCTTCTTCTTCACCGATGGGCGTTTCGAGCGAGATGGGTTCCTGCGCAATCTTCAAGACCTTGCGGACTTTGGAGGGCGGGATGTCCATCTTCTTGGCGATCTCTTCGCTGGTTGGCTCGCGTCCGAGTTCCTGCACCAGGGCGCGTGACGTCCGGATTAGTTTGTTGATCGTTTCGATCATGTGCACCGGGATGCGGATGGTGCGCGCCTGATCGGCGATGGCGCGGGTGATGGCCTGGCGAATCCACCACGTCGCGTAGGTCGAGAACTTGTAACCGCGCCGGTACTCGAATTTGTCCACGGCTTTCATCAGGCCGATATTGCCTTCCTGAATCAGGTCGAGGAATTGCAGACCGCGATTGGTGTATTTCTTGGCAATCGAAACCACGAGGCGCAGGTTGGCTTCGACCAGTTCGGTCTTGGCCTGTTGCGCGGCGGCTTCGCCGGTTTTCCAGTTTTGGAAGGCGCGTTTGATCTCGGTGGCCGAAGCACGATGCTTTTCTTCCAGGGTGGTGAAATGCTTCTTGGCCGCGCGAACGCGCTTCTCCATCTCCTTGATTTCTTCCTCTTTGCGCTTGCGTTCGAGGGCTTTCTGGAGCTTTTCGATCTCGTTTTCGGCCTGCCGGACTTCGGTCGCGGCCAAGCGCATCGCCAGCACCAGCCGCTCTTCAATCGCAAAGGTGAATTCGAGCAGCCGCACGAGATGCGAGAGTTCGATGCGTTGCCGCGCCAGCTTGCGCCGCATTTTGGGCAGCTTGGGCGAGCGTTTCGGCTCGAGCAGCATTTTCTCGTAGGCGGTGTAGGTCTTCTTGAAGGCCTTGTGAATCTCGCCGATGGTTTCGACCGTGTAGTTGTGATACTCCTCGATCTTTTCCTCGGTGATGCCTTCCTGCTCGGTGAAGGTGACGATCTCGCGGATGCCGAGTTCGCCATTGACCAGTTCTTCGCCGATCTTGAGCAGTTCGGCGATGGCCACGGGCGAACGCGAGATGGATTTTTGCGCGCGGATTTTGCCGCGTTCGATGCGTTTGGCGATGGCGACTTCGCCTTCGCGCGTGAGCAGCGGTACGACACCCATTTCGCGCAGGTAAAGGCGCACGGGGTCGTTGGTTTTGTCGAGGGCGCCGGGCGAGAGGTCTAGCTCAGGCTCCGGCTCATCACCCTCGTCAATTTTCTTGTCCATGCCGGCCTGTGAGGCGGCGTTCTCGAAGAATTGCTCCTGCGAATCGGCGATGGCAATGCCTTCGCCGCCTAGCAGGGCAAAAATGTCTTCGATGTCGTCGGCTGAGACCGGGCCTTCGGGTAGCTCCTGGTTAATATCGTCATAGGTCAGGAACTGTTTGTCCTTGCCCATGTCCAGCAGCTTTTGCACATCATCGGTGTACTTTTCGTCCAATTTGCCTTCTCCTTTCGCCGCAGCGCGTCCACCAAACTTCTGGCAAACTTCTGGCAAACAACCGGGTATGCTGTTGCGGCAGAAAGAACACTCCTTTTCTCTCTCTCAATTCTCGCGTCAGTTGAGCGGGTTCGGCCCAAAACCGGATTGGAAATCCCTGCGGCGATAGCGTGAGTGACATTCAAGTCGGTGGCGATATTTGCCGTGTTCGTTACGCTTCGCTGGGACTCCAATTGGCCAACGCCCGTTCGCGTTTGGCGAGTTCAAATTTATGCATCATCAATTCATTGAGCCGTTGGGCATCGTTGGCGCGTTGGGCCTGATTGATTTCCATTTGCAGGGCGGCCTGTTTTTCGGCCAGCCGCTCGCAACGTAAGCTGTGTAAGCTCTCAGCCGCTTCGCGCCACCACGCTTTCAACGCGGTCATATCGTTCGGATCGGTGACGGCTTCCTCTAATGTCCACAGTCGCGGCAACAAATCCCGCGCGAGCGCCTCATCCGCGTCTTCACTCCCCGCCGTGCCTTCCATTAACACATGCGTGATTTCCGCGTAATTCAACTCAATGTTTTTTTGCTCAAACTCAAAGATCAGCCGGAAAAGTCTTTCGGTGCGTAAGCCCACGAAATCCTCTTCCCGTAATTGTTGCAATAGACGCCGCCGCAAAGGCGCGCGATTCAACAAAACCTCTAGCAACTTCTGCTCCGCCGGTTTAACCGCGCCACTTTGAGAAGCCTCGCGTAAAGCGCGGTCGCTCACGCGCTCCTGTTTGGTCTCGGCGGCCTTTTTGAACTCTTCGCGAAGCAGCTTGCTATCAATTCTCAACCGGTCAGCGATGCGCACGATCTGTTCAGAGCGTTCGAGCTTGTCATTGACCAATCGCAAGTACGGCAAGATCGCGTTGACCGTTTCGATTTTACCCGCCGGTCGCGTTTGATCATGTGTGCCAACAGCCTGTTCAACAATGTAATCAAGGAACGATTGCGACGTCTTGAGCAGTTGATTGTAACTCTCTGCGCCGCGCGCTCTGATGAACTCGTCCGGGTCCAAGTTGTCCGGTAGCGTCAGCACGTTGACCTTAAAACCCTGTCCCAGTAATAGTTCCAAGCTGCGCTTGGTGGCGTTCACGCCCGCCGCATCCGGGTCGAAATTGACAATGATCTTTTGGGCATAACGCCCCAACAAGCGCACCTGCTGCTCGGTCAGCGCTGTTCCCAAACTCGCCACCAAGTTTTTGACACCCGCCTGATACGGGATCAAAAAATCCAAATAGCCTTCGACCAGGATCGCAAAACCACGCTGACGAATAGCCTCGCGCGCGTGGCTCAACCCGAACAGATGCTGCCCTTTGGTGTAAAGCGCCGTTTCGGGCGAATTCAAATACTTCGGCTCGCCTTCCCCCAAAATGCGCCCGCCAAACGCGACTACGCGGCCTTGCGCATCGCAGATGGGAAACATCAACCGTCCGCGAAATTTATCGTAAAATCCGCCAGACTCTTTCAGACTGACCAAGCCGCTGCGTTCGACCTGTGTGACTGTGGCGCCTTTGCCTTTCAAATAACCCGTCAGCGCATCCCAACTGTTCGGCGCGTAGCCCAGCTTGAACATCTTGCGCGTCGCTTCTTGCACGCCACGCTGTTCCAGATAGGCCAGCCCGCGCCGTCCTTCGCCCGTCTCGGTCAGGCTTTGTTCAAAGAACTCGACCGCCCATTGGTTGAGCTGTTGCAGCTCGGCGCGAAACCGGTCGCGCTCTTCAAACTCCTTCGACTCTTCAAAGACCGGCAAACTGACGCCTGCTTTTTCGGCTACTGTCTTGACCGCTTCGGGGAAGGACGCGCCCTCGATTTCCATCACGAAACGGAAGACATCGCCCGCCTTGCCGCAGCCGAAGCATTTGAAAAAGCCCTTGTTCGCATTGACGCTGAAACTGGGCGTCTTCTCACCATGAAAGGGGCAGCAGGCCCAATAATTATTCCCCTTCTTTTTCAGCGCGAGGTAATCACCGACGATTTTGACGATGTCGGCCTGATTGCGTAATTCGTCGCTAAATCCTTTTGGGATGCGCATGCTTACTGCTTTACCCTGCGCTCAAAGCATCTACGCGGGTGCTGGTGGAAGCGAGCGCCCGCGTAAGCTCTGCCATTGCTAACGTCAATTGCGAATTGGCAACAGCAATGGCATCCATGCGTTGGTCAAAGCGCCGTTGCGATTCCAGATTGGCAACCTCGGCTTCGCGCCGCGATTGCTGAAACATCTCCGCAGTTTCGCGCCGCGATTGCTGAAACATCTCCTCAGTTTCGCGCCGCGATTGCTGAAACACCTCTTCGGTCTTAGCGTGCGATTGCCGCATCACCTCTTCGGTCTTAGCGTGCGATTCAGCCAGAGCCACCAGCTTGGCCTCCAAAGCCGTCATCTTAGTCTCAAACTCCTGTTTGGCTTGCCGGTCGTCTTCTCCCCTTCTAGCTTGAGTCTCGGCCAGCGCCGCCATTGCTGCCTCGAACTTCTGCCTGGACTGCCGATCCTCATCTTCCCTTTTGATCTGCGCATCAATCAACGCGTTGATTTTGGCGTCCAAATCATGCCGGGCGCGTCGTTCACGGCGCCCTGCCCCCACACCTAACAGAAACACGCGCTCCAACCGGTTGAGCCGTCGTTCGATACGCGGGTCAGGCTCTTTCCGCGCTTGTTTCAAGGCTTCTATGTCAGTCCAAAACTTGGCCTGTTGTTCGATGATAAAGGCAATATTCCGTTCAACCTGCTCTTGATCCATCGTTAAGTCTCCTTGGCTGAAGCTATTTCTTTAACTCTACTACCGTCGCTCCTCCGCCACCCTCATTTGGCGGAGCCGGATAAAACTTCGCTACGTGCGGATGATCGCTCAATAAATCAGCGATGGCGCGTTTCAGAATGCCCATGCCAGTGCCGTGCACGATGCGGATGCGCTCGTGATTGTTCAAATACGCCGCATCCAGGAACTTGTCGGCCTCGTCGGTCGCTTCGTTGACGGTTTTGCCGATGATGTTGAGTTCGTTGCGCACCTCGGCGCGCTGTTCGTTAAGCGAAACCGAAACGCCTTTGGGCAGACCGCTCATCGAAGCTTTGGCTGCCTTTGAAGCCTGTTTGCGTTCGATCAGCCGCAAGTTTTCGGGCTGTTCACGGAAGCGTAAAGCCCCAACCTGAACGCTGACGATGTCGTCGCTGACCGCCTCGACCACGGCGTCTTGACCGAGCGAGAGCACTTTGACGCGGTCACCGATATGAAAGTCGAGCGTTTCGATCAACGCGGGTGCTGCCGGAGTTTCTGCGCCCGCATTAGCCGGTTCGGCTGCGACTTCGACTTTCAAGTGGCGCGCCGCCGTCGTGACCGCCGCTTTCATCTCGACGGTGCGGCGTTCGATCTCGCGGCGAACTTTGCGCGCTTGGCTTTCATCTTCGATCTTGGCGGCTAATTGCTCAGCCTTGGCGGTGAAATCGGCCACGACTTTTTGCAATTCGGCCTTGAACTCTTTCTCGCGCTCGCGTTCGCGTTTGAGGAAGTCGAGTTCCAATCGCGCGTACTTTTGGGCCACCGCCGCGCGCTCTTCTTCCAACGCCGCACCAACTTGGCGTTGCTGGTCGTGCTGTTCTTTCAACTTGCGCAAAAACTCGGTCGCATCGGCGCTCGCGGTTTTGACGCGCTCTGCGGCCCTATCAGTAATCGCCTTGGGCAAGCCAAACCGGCGCGCGATCTCGATGCCTGACGAAGAACCGGCCAATCCCGTCAGCAAATGATAGGTCGGCTTCAACGTCTTTTCATCAAACTCTACGCTGGCGTTGAGCACGCCTGGCGTAGTGGTCGCGTAAACCTTCAACCCGCTGTAATGCGTCGTGACGATGACGTGTGCGCCGCGTTCGTTAAAATAATCCACCATCGCCACGCCCAGCGCAGAGCCTTCCTCCGGGTCGGTGCCGGTGCCGACTTCGTCAAGCAATATCAGGGCGGGCGCGTCCAATTCTTCGCTGATGTTGCGGATGTTCTGCAAATGCGCGGTGAAGGTCGAAAGGTTCGCCGCAATGGACTGGTGATCGCCGATGTCCGCGTGCACTTGGTTAAAGATCGGCAAATCGGCTTCGACCGCTGGCACGTGCAAGCCCGCTTGCGCCATCAACGAGAGCAAGCCGACCGTTTTCAAAACAACGGTTTTGCCGCCCGCATTCGGGCCGCTAATGACCATCACGCGCTGGGCGGCATCCAATTCCAGCGAGAGCGGGACGAGGGGCAGATTCAGCGCCTTCAGATTCGCTTCGAGCAACGGATGGCGCGCGTCTTTCAGATGCAAGCGGCCCGCCCGATCGCCTGAATGATTAATTGTCGGCTCGACCGCTTTTTGATCCAACGCCAGCCGCGCCTTGGCGGCGATGAAATCCACTTGGGCGACGGCTTCGGCCATCGCCTCTAACGACTCGCGTTCAGCGCGCAATTCTTCGGTGATCTGGAACAAGACCTTGATGATTTCGGTCTGTTCGATCTCGCGCAGCCGCACCAGGTCGTTGTTCAGCTCGATGGTTTCGAGCGGTTCGACAAAGGCGGTCTGGCCTGACGAAGACATCCCGTGCACGACGCCCTGCACCGCGCCGCGATTGTCATTGCGAATGGGAATAACGAAGCGTTCGTTGCGGATAGTAACGAAGTCATCGCGCAGCGCGTGCGATTCGTCCGCCTTTTTGAGAATGCTTTCCAGCTTGCGTTGCAAAGTCTCGCGCGTGCGCGACAGTTGGTAGCGCACCTCGCGCAATTCCGGGCTGGCGAAATCTTCGATCTCGCCGGTCGGCGAAATGCGCGTGCGCAAGCGTTGATAGACGGAGCGCAAATTCGGCACGCGGTCGGTGATGGCGCGAATCAGCGGATACAAATCCGCGCCGCCCGTGCGTTCGTCATAACGAAACGTCTCGCGCAAACCGAGCGCAATTGAAATCAGGCGGAAGACGTTGAGGATTTCGACCGGTTCCAGGTTGACATCGGCGATGCCAAGCTTGCCCAGCGCCGGGCGCGGATCGGGCAAGTCGGTCAAATCCAGCGCCGTGCCTTCGCGCAGATAGGTCACGCCCTCGCTGGTGCGGCGCAGCTCGCGCACGATCTCGGCGGCATCGGTGGAAATCTGCAAGGCTTCCGCCAACGCAACGCCGAGCGGCGTGCGAATCCGTTGCAGCAAAACGGCTTTAAGCTGGGCGAATTCGAGGGTGTCAAAGGCTTGGCGTTGCATGATCTTTCTGCTTTGTGGGTATACTGCGTTTCGGTGCTCCCGCTGAAACTTTGGGATTCTATGGGGCGAAGCCGGGAGTGTCAAATTAACGGCTTTCAGGCTGCGCTTTTGATTGGTTATCGCACGGCACAGCTTTTTTGCGAAGGAGTGAGCATGGGTTTACTGGAGGATTTCTTGGGCAACCTGCCTGGGCCATTGGGGCCGTCCGCCGACGACAAGTTTCAAAAGGGCGAGCCGCTGACACCCGACACCCAACCCGCCCAGGTCATCATCAGCCCCGACACGCGCCGCGCCAATCGCATCCCGCCCGGCCAATCACGCACGCGCAAATGGCCTGTGCTGGACGCCTATGGCCCGCCCCAACTGAATCTCGCCACATGGAAGCTGGAAGTCTTCGGCCTAGTCGAAAGACCCGCTGCATTTTCGCTCACAGAGTTTCAGCAATTGCCGCGCGTCAAAGTCTTTTCGGACTTTCATTGCGTTACGCGCTGGTCGCGCCTGGGAAATCTGTGGGAGGGCGTCGCGATGCGCACCTTTGCCGAACGCTGCGGCGTGCAACCGGCGGCGCGTTTCGTCGTGCTGCACGCTTACGACAACGGCTGGACGACGAATCTACCCAGCGAGATGTTTCTGGCCGAAGACTCCTTGCTGGCCGACCAACACGACGGTCGGCCGATCTCGCTGGAACACGGCGGCCCGGTGCGTGCGCTCGTGCCGCAACTGTACGCCTGGAAGAGCGCCAAGTGGATTCGGGCAATTGAATTTGTCGCACAAGACCGCGCCGGGTATTGGGAAGACGGCGGTTATCACATGAATGGCGATCCTTGGCGTGAACAGCGGTTTCGGTGGGACGGCTGAGTGCGGATTGCGGATTACGGATTTCACGCCTCAACACAAAATGAACAAGGCTGGCGTTTTTAATTGAAAGCGCCAGCCTTTGCTTTTACCTAAACAAACCGGACAATCCGCAATCCGCAATCCGTAATCACTTCAGCTTGTCCATCAATTCTTTCGGCAACTGCAACAGCAACGAGACGTCGCTCGCTTCGACGCCGAGTTTGACCTGCTCCAACAGTTGGCCGTAAAGCTTCATGGTGGCGTCTTCATTGCCGCTGAGGAAGACTTTGCCCAGCGCAACCAAACCGTTCAAGCTCTCTTTCAACTGCCCGGCAGCGTTGGTCGAAGCGGTGCGCAGGCGGGCCGTCAGAATCGCGGAATTGTCCGCGTTGAGATCCAATGAGCCGAAGATCGTTTTGACTGCCGCGACCTGTTCGAAGAGTTCGCCCTGACTGGCCAACATCGTGCGCAAACCTTCCGGCAAGTTCCCGGCGAAGCGCACCAGCCCCGTGGTTTTCGCTTCTTTCAGGGTTTGACCGAGCGCGGCCTGGCTCCCTTTCGCGCCGCCATCAAGCACGGATTTGAGCGCGGGCAGATCGCCAATCGCCAAACGTTTGTTACCAAGCAAGGCAAACTGCGTCAGTTCCGGGCCTTCATTCGGCCCGCGTTTGCGGCTGATGGTAAAGAGCGATTTGCCGTTGTATTCGGTCGTTTGCAATTCCCCGCCCAGCGCTTTGACGGCCTCGGTCATTTTCGCACCGTCCAATTCCACGCCTTGTAACAACAGCACGCCGCTGCCGCGCGAAAGCGTCTCGGTCATCTTCACACCGAGCACGGCGGCTTGGATCTGTTTCGGCTCGACGCCTGCCAGCTTAGCGAAAGTTTCAACATCAGCCGCCGTTTTGCCGATGCCGCCCGTCGAGATGTTCTTCAGCAAAGGCAGCAATTCAGCAAACGCACGCTGTGCATCAATCACCGCCACCACATCCGAGACGGGCAACAACGCCAGCAACTCATCCACAGCGGAGGGACCCGTCGTCACTTTGACGGCGGGCTGTTTGTCCGCGCTTGTCGCCGCGCGTAAGGGCGCGCCATTCAATAACAGCCCAGCCAGCAATGCCCAACTGGCAACTTTATGAATCATTTTCTGCATACCTCACTTCTCCGTAAAAACGCGGCGCGAAGCCGGATTTCCAAGCGATCCTTTCAAACCGCAAGTCATTTGCGCTACGATGCGTCACCGCGCGCAGTAAAGTTCGTCCTACCCCACAGCGCTGAAGACGCGGCTATTAAGACAATGATCGAGTCACCTACACAACCCGGTTCCGTAACAGGCGCGCATCGCGAAAGCCTGTGGCTCGTGGCGCTCTATGAAACCGAAGAGCGCATTCACGAATTGCTCGAACGCTTGCACGCGCTTGGCGTCGAAACCGAAGACGCCAGCATCGTGCACGTCGAATTGAATGATCAGTTGCGCGCCGCCAATTTGCCGCCTGCCGCACATACCCCGCTTTCGCCGCATGCTCGCAATGCCGTGACCGGGGCCATCGCCGGCAGCGCTCTATTCTTGCTCATGGGCCTCGGCTTGTATGAAGCGGGGCCGTTGAAATTCAGCCAGCTTCAAGGGTTGCCCGCGCACGCGGTGCTCTTCGTCCTTGCAGGCGCCTTGCTCGGCAGCATGACGGGCGCGCTCCTGAGTACGACCATGAACGCCTTCGCCGCCGCGCAAGCCAAGCCCTTGCCCAAAGCCGCCACGGACAAAATGCAGGAACTCGCCAGCGACGGGTATCTCGTCGCCGTCAAAATGCCGCCGCACCTGGGCGAACAAGCCGAAGCCATCGCGCGCCAATTGGGAGCCAAGCAAATCCTGCTTTAACTCTAGTAGGACGGACCTTAGATCGGTTTTCACTTCGGTGTATGGCAAAAGCCGCGCAAGCGGGACAGTACCGCGCGCGTGAGCAAGCGGCGC